>DAIQPV010000345.1:0-3126 GCA_036787145.1 Rhodospirillales bacterium | reverse complement strand
TGTTCGGTATGTCGAAAAGCCCCGCCACATAGGTCCGCGGCCACGACGCCCAACTGAGGTTGTTCTGATACGAGGTCCAGGTAGGCCCACGGCTCACCGACCGGGAAGCGCGGACACCGAGAAAGCCATTGCCGACGGCGAACCGCGCCTCGATACCCGCCTCGCGCGTTGGATCGTAGCCGTCTTCGCGCAAGACCCAGTTCGGGTCATCGGTCGGCGCAAGGGCTTCGTCAACCCAGTCGTACTCAGTCAGGTCAGCCACCCCATGTTCTCCCGTTCACGCCAAGTTCTTCCAATCGGCTGGCTATCCGGCGGCCTGTTCGCGGCGCAGTGCGCCCATAACCAGGGGCTCGACGGCAACATCGTCGAGGACCGTGACGACCAGGTCCGCCCCTGCCTCCTGAAGCAGCGCCGCATCATCCAGGCGGGCGAGCCCGATCGCGCGCATTCCGCCAGCCTTGGCCGCCTGAACGCCTGCGGTCGCATCCTCGACGACGATGCAGTGGGCAGCCGGCACCTGAAGCTCTTCCGCCGCCAGCAGGAACAGATCGGGCGCCGGTTTCCCCTGCTTGACATCCCGGCCACAGACGTTGACCTCGAAAACATCCAAAAGGTGGATCTTGCCCGCCTGCTGCCCGTTCCCGGCCGGAGGGTCCAGCCAAATTCGCGCCATCATGTCATTGGCGTTCTTGGAAGACGAGGCGGCCGCCATTCGAAAACCCTGGCGACGGGCCTCGCCAACAAAGCGCAGCGCGTCGGCAAACGCCTCAAACTCGCCGCGCGCGATCAGGTCTTCGATCAACGCCTGCTTCGTTCTGGCGTACTCAACCGCGCGGCTCGCGGCATCCGGAATTTGGAAATAATCGAGAACGGCGCGCGCACCACTTTGCCTCGGCTTGCCGGAAACGTACCGCTGATAGACCGTGGTATCGAAGCGCTGGGGGGCATACGAACTCGCCGCCGCAACCCCCCGCCAGTCATGGGCCATAAGATGGGCCAGCGCGTCCTGCCATGCCCGCTCGTGCGGCGAGGCGACAAGAACGCCATCCACATCAAAAATAAGGGCCGGCAGCCGCCCCGAAGAGTGCGGCTGCCGGTTTACGTTGGTGGAGTCCGTCACGCGGAGAGCGCGGAAGAGCGCTTGCGGCCGACGGCCTGCTCGTAGAGAGAGACGTAGTCGTCGGTCATCCGCTCGACGGAGAATCGTTCCTCGAAACGCTGGCGGATAAATCGCCGGTTGAGCATGCGCGCCCGCCTTACTGCGTTGACCGCGGCGTCTTCGTCCTCGACGATAAAGCCGGTCAATCCGTTCTCGATGACCTCCGGCACCGACCCGTGCGGCCAGGCAATCACCGGCACACCGCACGCCATCGATTCGATCATCACCAGACCGAAGGGTTCGGGCCAATCGATCGGAAACAGCGTGGCATAGGCATTGCCCAGGAAGTCGCGCTTTTCGACGTCGTTCACTTCACCAATGAACTCGACCAGCGGGTCATCAAGCAGAGGCTCGATTTCCGTCTTGAAGTATTTGATGTCCGCCTTGTCGACCTTTGCCGCGATCTTCAGCTTCATGCCGACCCGCTTGGCGATGCGGATGGCGCGATCAACCCGCTTCTCCGGGCAGATTCGGCCCAGGAAGGCGAGGTAGTCCCACGATGGGGCTTCGCAATAGGGCAGCATATCCGCAGGAAGCCCGTGATGGACCTTCCCGACCCAGCGCGCGTAGGGCATCGGCCGTCTCTGATGCATCGAGATCGAGACCAGTGGCATGGTGTCGAAATGCCGGAACGCCGGCACCAGGAACGGCAGATCAAGTCGTCCGTGCAGGGTCGTCAGGGTTTTCTGAGCAATGGAATTGAACAGAGGAAAATGCATGTAGTCGATGTGGAAATGGATGACGTCGAAGTCATCCTTTCGCTTCCATACTCGATCGAGCATCACGGCGTGATAAGGCTCAGCGACGATCGCATCCGGATCAAACCTCAGAGCCTGGGAAGAGCAGGGCACGAGCTCGGCAGTTGTTTGCGAGTCCCCGCTTGCGAACAGCGTAACGTCATGGCCACAGCGAACGAGCTCTTCGGTAATCCACGAAACGACGCGCTCGGTGCCGCCGTAAGACTTGGGTGGAACCGCCTCAATCAATGGCGCTACTTGTGCTATTCTCATGTGTCGACCGCTCTCACTTCCTAACGTGTTAAGACGAAAACGCCGTGAAGTCCCGTTGGTTCCCTATTGTTGTTGGCTAGGCCCGCAAGGGCCGGCAGAAGACAGTCAAGATTGTCATTTCGATTGCACTGGGATCGGTCGCGTCTCCGGCATCGCGATCGCGACCAGGAGCCACGCAATCAGGCCGACGCCGGCGAGGAACAGAAAGCCGTTCGCGACGCCGAACTGGTCGGCGCACCAGCCGGCCGCGGTGGTGCTCAGCGTCGCGCCGACGCCGATGGCAAACCCCACGAACCCGAGTGAAAGGTTGAAATGCGATGTGCGGCCGGCAATGTCGCTGACGATCAGCGGAACCATCACCCCGAATGCCGCCGCGGAGACCCCGTCCAGCGCCTGAATGGCGACCATCGCCAAGGGTTCGTCGGTCATCGACATCAGGAGAGCGCGGACGGGGACGACGAGGAATCCGAGCAATAGCACCGGTCGTCGACCCCGGCCTTCGGCCAGGTGCCCGATCGCCGGCGACGACAGCGCGACGATGGCTTGCGGCAATACGATGCTGGCCGCGACCAGCAATGTCGCTTCGCTGGCGGCGCGCTTGGTGATTTCGCCGCTGGCCAGCGGCAACAGGGCCGCATTGGCAAATGTAAAAAGCGCGGCAAGACCGGCAAAGATCAGCAGCCGGCGGTCGGTCAGAACCCGCACCAGGGATTTTCTGCGTTCCGCCGGATCCGGCTTCTGCTCCTCCGGGGCGGCGACCTCGCGGCGCTCGAAGCGCGCGAGAGGGATAAGGGCAAGCATCGCCGGCAGCGTCAGAAGCGCCGTCAGAAAGAAGACGGAGCGCTCCGAGGCGTAATAGCCGCAGGCGCCCATCAAGGCCGCGCCGACCCCGTTGCCAATCGCTGCGAAGCGGACGTTACGGCCGAGCCGTGGGCCGAGCGCTGCCGAACCGGCGAC
>DAIQPV010000344.1:0-3132 GCA_036787145.1 Rhodospirillales bacterium | reverse complement strand
GAAGGGCTGCGTCCCGCGATCGAGCTGTCGCTGACCGACGAGTATCCCTTCGCCCATGCCATTGTGGTCATTTCGGCGCTTCCGGAGGCCGGCCGCTGAGGCCAGGCGAACTCCTCCAGCCGGTCGCCATGCCGACACACGGGTTCTTTCCCCCTGCTTGTGTCACGACGATCGCTTGACACCGACGCCTTGCAGATGGCTTGATCCGCATTCGGCGCCCATTTCGGCGCTGCCTTTATTTTTTCGGGACCCGACAGCTTCGAGATCCGGCCCATGGCGACGCAGAAAGCGAGCGGGTTCCTTGAACTCGTCAAGACCATTGTTTACGCGGTTCTCATCGCCGCAGTGGTTCGCAGCTTCCTGTTCGAGCCATTCAGTATCCCGTCCGGATCGATGATCCCGACGTTGCTGGTTGGGGATTATCTCTTCGTTTCGAAATATTCCTATGGTTTCAGCCGCTATTCGCTGCCATTTGGCCTCCCGCTGTTTTCGGGACGGATTCTCGCAAGCCCTCCCGAGCGCGGCGATGTGGTGGTTTTCAAGCTGCCCACCGACAATACCACGGACTATATCAAGCGCGTGATCGGGCTGCCGGGTGATCGCATCCAGATGATCAACGGCATCTTGCACATCAATGGTGTTGCGGTCGGGCGCCAGCCGAACGGCGACTTCGCCGTTGGCGGTGGCATCGTCAAACAGGTCTATCACCGCTTCATTGAGACGCTGCCGGGCGGACGCCGGCATGCCATCATCGAATTGAGTGACAACGGCCCGTTGGACGACACCAACGTCTACATGGTGCCGGACGGGCACTACTTCATGATGGGCGATAATCGCGACAGTTCGCGGGACAGCCGCTTCCTGGGCGAGGTTGGATATGTTCCGTTCGAAAACCTGATCGGCAGAGCGGAAATCATCTTCTTTTCGGTCGATGGACCGGCACTGGCGTTCTGGGAGTGGTATCGGACGGTGCGCTTCGACCGGTTGTTCCGGACCATTCAATGAGCGGCCGCAGTGCCGATCTGCTACCGCGGTTGCGGGCGCTGCAGGACCGGCTTGGGTACGCGTTCAAGTCGGATCCGTTGCTGATCCAGGCTGTCACCCATTCCAGCTTCCAGGGTGAGGCCAACAGCCGTCGCATTTGCAACGAACGGCTGGAATTCCTCGGCGACCGGGTTCTCGGCCTGGTGATCTCGCACGTGCTGTTCCGGCGCTTTCCGGGCGAGGAGGTTGGCGCGCTGGCCCGCCGCCATGCCGCCGCGGTGCGCCGTGAAGCCCTCGTCGAAATCGCTGAACGCGTCATGCTCGCGGACTGCCTCAGGCTTTCTCGGTGGGCGGCGGAGCCTTAAAAACGCAGGAATCCGGGGTTGCTGGGGGATGCCGCGGAAGCCCTGATCGCCGCGATCTATCTCGACGGAGGGTTCGAGGCCGCGAGAGCGGTGGTCGAGCGGTTGTGGAACGACCTGATCGAACGCGATGTGTCGCCGCCGAAGGATGCGAAGACTTTATTGCAGGAGTGGGCGCAGGGTCGGGGGTTGCCGCTGCCCGCGTACCGCGAGACCGAGCGAAGCGGACCGCCGCACGCGCCGCTTTTTCGCGTCGAGGTGACCGTCGAAGGGCTGGCCCCGGCTGATGCCATCGGCCACTCGAAGCGGGCCGCCGAGCGCGCTGCGGCGGAATCACTGCTCTTGCGGGTTCGCTCCGACCATGCCTGCTGAGCGCGGTCCGGACGGCATCGGATCGACGGCGCAGCTTGCCGCGGACGACAATCGGCGCTGCGGCTTCGTTGCCATCGTCGGTGCACCCAACGTCGGCAAGTCAACCCTGGTCAACCGGCTGGTCGGCAGCAAGGTCAGCATCGTCTCGCCGAAGGTGCAGACCACGCGCGCCCGGGTACTGGGCATCGCCCTGCTTGGCGGGACGCAGGCGCTGCTGGTGGACACACCCGGCGTCTTTGCACCCCGACACCGGCTCGACAAGGCGATGGTGAACGCCGCCTGGGAAGGAGCGCTGGGCGCCGACGTGATCGCTGTGATCGTTGACGCGGCGCGCGGCGAGCGCGCGGTGCAGGAAGCGGCGGCGGTGGTTGACGGGCTGCGCCAGCGCCGGCGCCGGGCACTCCTGGTGCTGAACAAGGTTGATGCCGTCGATAAACGCAAGCTGCTGGAACTGGCCGAGCGCCTGAACAACTCCGGGGTCTTCGAACACGTCTTCATGATCTCGGCGCTCAACGGCGATGGCGTTCGCGATTTCGCGATGCACCTCGCCGCAGCGCTGCCGCCGAGCCCATGGCTCTACCCGGAGGACCAGCTCTCCGACATGCCGGCGCGCCTGCTGGCCGCCGAAATCACCCGGGAGAAGCTCTTCTTCCACCTGCAGCAGGAGCTTCCCTATTCGGTCGCGGTCGAAACCGAAAGCTGGGCCGATCGCGACGACGGCAGCGTTCGCATCGATCAGGTCATCTGGGTCCAAAGGGAAGCCCAGCGCCCGATCGTGCTGGGACGCGGCGGCCATCGGATCAAGAAGATCGGCGAGCTCGCCCGTACCGAACTGGAAGCCTTGCTCGGCCATCGCGTGCACCTTTTCCTGTACGTCAAGGTCCGCGAGAACTGGCGCGAAGACCCGGCTTTCTACCGGTTACACGGGCTGGAGTTTCCGGGGTGAAGGGCCGGGCGGGGAGCGAGCGCCGGTTCTTCCGGGCGGTCAGATTCAGCGCCGACGGCGACCGAGCTCACAAGCCGGTACAGCGGGCTTATGGGCAGGTGATGCCGGACCAGACGCGGCTGCCAGCAATGGCCCACCTCGTCGGCGGGACTGCGGTTGTACTTCCCGAGAAAATCGAAAATGCCCTTGCCCCAGCCGCGGCGAGGCCGCTTCTGTAGATGTCGCCTTTCAAGCTGCCGACCGTCAGGGGCTCAGACCAGCGGTAACCGCTCCGCGCGAGCTTGCGCGAATAGAGGACCTGGCTGTTCCTCGTCACCCAGGTCACGTGCAGAACGCCGGCACTCCCACAAGACCCCACTGCGAGCTGCGGCGGCAGGTACCCGGTCTCGCCGGCATCGTCGTCCAGTCGGACAGGCGCCGCGCTCCAAGCGCTGTATGGCGGTAGGCTGAACTTGTAGAGAATTTCCG
>DAIQPV010000013.1:0-20787 GCA_036787145.1 Rhodospirillales bacterium | reverse complement strand
AGCGATCGGCGAGGCGGACGGGTTCAGGCAACCGCCACCGGGTGCTGCAGTGCAAAACGACCCGCAGCGCTGTCTGAAGCGAGACGCGATGGCCGATGGATACGAACAGCGGCCGAACGTTCGTTTTCGAGCGCAGGCAGGCCCCGATTAACTCCTGCCCATCAAGCAGCGGCGTCCAGGCTCCCTTTTCACGCGCCGGTTCCTCGAACGTCCCCGTGAGCCGGGATTTGGCGACCCCGATCGACGGCAGGCTCAGCGCGAGCCCGAGATGAGAGGCGACCCCGCACCGCCGCGGATGCGCAATTCCCTGGCCATCGCAAAGCAGCAGATCGGGCGGCAACGGCAGCGCGTTAATCGCCGCCACCGCGGCTGGAGCTTCACGAAATGTGAGCAAGCCGGGAACGTAAGGAAACAAGACCGGCATTTCGACGGCCGCCTCTGCCAGAACGGTGAGGCTGGCGAAATCCATGAGAACAGCCGCAGCCCGCGCCGTGCCGCCACGGCCCGGCCCGGTGTAGGAGACGTCGACGCCAGCAATCGTCCTCAGATCGGAGAATCTGTCGGCATGTTCGACCGCACCGGCGGCAAGACGTTGCAGGACGATGGCCTCGGCAGGCGTCAGGTCCCAGCGACACCATTGGGAGGGGCTGCCGGGCGACCCATCCGACATCGCTACTCGGACCTAGCCTTCGAGAAAGCGCGTGATCAGCCAGCCTTCGTTCGTGACCTCAAGTTGAGCAACGAAGGTTGAGCTCTTGTTGAAGACCGGCTCGCAATAGAGATCGGCCACGTCCGACCGGGAGGCGCCTTTCGCCGAGAACTTACAGATAACCGTCGCTTCGAAGCTGCAAACAAAACCGGCCGGTTCAGACGGATGACACGCCTTCTTTCTGAACGCGGTGAGATGATAGTCCCGGCGCACGTCAAGCATCTGAACGGCGCACCCCGCCCCCGCGAGGTTACAGCCCGGATCGACGAAGTCGCCGTGAATGGCCACGAAGTCGTAAAGAAAATCGAGATAGGCTTGGCGCAGTTCCTTCTCGCTGGGCTCGGAAAGGCCACTCGCGCCGGCCTCAGCGGCGACCGACAGGACGAACCAAGCCGCCAGCAGAAGCGCTTTCATCTGCTGGAACCGTCGGGAACGGATCAGCGGCGCAGCAGTTCCGGCGGGAGCACCCACGCAAGATACCATGCTCCCGTTGCCGGCCGCCGGGCCAGACACGCCATCGTCGCTGGCGTGAACTCGACGATCGTCGGCTGCTCCTTGCCGAGCAGCAACCGCGAAGCCAGCCGGCCCAGGAACGGCTGGTGTCCAACCACCAGCGTATCCGCCCGCCAGTCTGCCACGTCCTCGGACAGCGGCACCGGCGAGTCTCCCGGCAGCAGCCCTTTCTCCCGGACGGTGACCGTGCCGCCGACAGCGGACACCAGCAGGGACGCACTGTCGGCGGCGCGGAGTTTGCCCGAATGAATGATCGATGCCGGACGCACGTTCGCTTCGGCAAGAAAGGCGGCCAGGCGGGAGATGTCGTCGCGGCCACGCGCGGTCAACGGCCGGTTCGGATCTTCCGATTCCGGTACCGCCTCGCCGTGCTGGACCAGATACAGTTGAATTCCCATCGCCGTGCCCTCAATCCGCCCGCTGGCAAATTAATGCCCGCGCATCGCGCCCTTCTCGTAGGACTCAACAGCCGCCAACATGGCCTCCGCAGCCCGCACGTCTCGCTCCGCCTCGGTACGCACGCCGAGGGTATTGGCGAGCATGAGCGCGTCATGGGCTCTTTTCAACCGCGCCTCGGCATCGTCGCGGCCGATTTCGGCGACCGGCATCGCCTCCTCGGCAAGAACCGCGCAGCGCTCCGGCGTCACCTCCGCGAATCCGCCTTCGACAAAAAACTGCCGAAGGACTTTCAAGGCCTTATCGCGGATCTCGATGGTGCCGGGCCGCAACGTTGACAACAACGCGGCATGCCCTGGCAGCACGCCGAAGTCACCGGCGCCGCCCGGCAGGATTACCAGCTCCGCCTCTTCGGCAAGCACCAGCTTTGCCGGGGTGACGATTTCGAATTGAAAAGTTTCGGCCATCTGTCAGTTCGCCTCAGGCTGCCGTTGCCGCTGGAGCATCGCGCTATGCCGCGTCTTCCGCCATCTTCTTCGCTTTTTCAACCGCTTCGTTAATGGTACCCACCATATAGAAGGCGGCTTCAGGCAGATGATCGTAATCGCCGGCGACAATGCCTTTGAAGCCCTTGATGGTGTCCTCGAGATTGACGAAGACGCCGGGCGTGCCGGTAAATACTTCGGCAACATGGAACGGCTGCGACAGGAAGCGCTGGATCTTGCGGGCCCGGGCAACGGTCAGCTTGTCTTCTTCCGAAAGCTCATCCATGCCGAGGATCGCGATGATGTCCTGCAGCGACTTGTATGTTTGCAGGATCCGCTGCACCTCGCGGGCGACCTTGTAATGGTCCTCGCCGACGACCCGCGGATCGAGAACACGCGAGGTGGAGTCGAGCGGATCGACCGCCGGATAGATGCCGAGCTCGGCGATCTGGCGGGAAAGCACGGTGGTCGCGTCCAGGTGGGCGAACGACGTGGCCGGCGCCGGGTCGGTGAGATCGTCGGCGGGCACGTAGATGGCCTGCACCGACGTGATGGAGCCCTTTTTCGTCGACGTAATGCGCTCCTGCAGAGCGCCCATGTCCGTCGCCAGCGTCGGCTGGTAACCGACCGCCGACGGAATACGGCCGAGGAGCGCCGAAACTTCCGAGCCGGCCTGGGTGAACCGGAAGATATTGTCCACGAAGAAGAGGACGTCCTGGCCTTCCTCGTCGCGGAAATACTCGGCGACGGTCAGGCCGGTCAGCCCGACGCGCGCCCGCGCGCCCGGCGGCTCGTTCATCTGGCCGTAGACGAGCGCCGCCTTGGAGCCCTTGCCGTCCACCTGGATAACGCCCGACTCCATCATCTCGTGATAGAGGTCATTGCCCTCGCGGGTCCGCTCGCCGACGCCGGCAAAGACCGAGTATCCGCCGTGCGCTTTCGCGATGTTGTTGATCAGCTCCATGATGATGACGGTCTTGCCGACGCCCGCGCCGCCGAACAGGCCGACCTTGCCGCCCTTTGCGTAGGGCTCGATCAGATCGATGACCTTGATGCCGGTGACCAGGATTTCCGACTCGGTGGACTGTTCAAGGAAGCTGGGGGCCGGCCGGTGAATCGGATACTTCGCACTGGTCGTGATCGGGCCGCGCTCGTCCACGGGATCGCCGATCACGTTCATGATCCGCCCAAGGGTTTCCGGTCCGACCGGAATGGAAATCGGCGCGCCGGTGTCCACCGCCGTCTGTCCGCGCACCAGCCCGTCCGTGGTGTCCATCGCCACTGTCCGAACGACGCCCTCGCCCAACTCCTGCGCCACCTCGAGCACCAGCCGGCGGCCGCTCACGTCGACTTGCAGGGCGTTCAGGATCTTCGGCAACTCACTTTCTTCGAAGCGCACATCGACGACAGCGCCCATAACCTGGGAGATGGTGCCCACGGCGTTCTTGGTGTTCATTTTTCTCAGCTCCTTCAAGAATTCCCGGTCGGCTCACGCCGCGTGGCGTCACTGCGCGGATTTAGACCGCTTCGGCGCCGGAAATGATTTCGATCAGTTCCTTGGTAATCGCTGCCTGGCGACTGCGATTGTAAGTCAGGGTCAGACGGTCGATCATCTCGCCTGCGTTGCGCGTGGCGTTATCCATCGCGGTCATCCGAGCTCCCTGCTCGGAGGCAAAGCTTTCCAGCAGCGACCGGAATATCTGCATGGACAGATTGGCGGGCAGCAGATCCTTCAGCAGGGCTTCGTCGTCCGGTTCCATCTCGTAGATACCCCCCGCCGGCGCGGCAGCGGCATCGGACGCAGTCAGCGTCTCGGTCGGAAACGGGATGACCTGCTTCGCCGTGACCACCTGACTGATCGCCGACTTGAACGTGTTGAACAGCAGCGTGCACACGTCGAAGTCGCCATCGTCGAACATCTTGCGCAACCGCCGCGACAGATCGCGCGCCGGCTCGAACTGTGCTCCGTTTCTGGTCACGTTCTCCAGGGTATCCAGGATCAGCCGCCCGTGGTCGCGACGCAACGCGTCGCGGCCTTTGCGGCCAATGCTCAGGACCTTGACTTCCTTCCCCTCGCGCTGAAGGGCGCTGATCTTACGGCGAGCTTCGCGCGCGATGTTGGCGTTGAAGCCGCCGGCGAGCCCCCGGTCGCTGGTGACGATAACGAGGAGGTGCTTCTGGTCACGGCCGTTACCGGCGAGCAGCTTCGGAGCATTGTCCCGCGAGGACATTCCCGAAAGCAGCCCGGAGAGCATCCGTTCCATGCTCTCGGCATAGGGACGTCCTTGCTCCGCCGCGACCTGCGCCCGCTTCAGCTTGGCCGCGGCAACCATCTTCATGGCCGACGTAATTTTCTGCGTTGACTTGACGCTGGCAATGCGGACGCGCAGGTCTTTCAAGCTTGGCATGACACGGTTATCCCGTTCTCGGTGTTGCGGTCGATGCCGTAGGTACTAGGAGAACGACTTGCTAAAGCGATCGAGGAACGCCTTTAGCTTCGTCTCGATTTCCGGCGTCAAATCCTTCTGCGAGCGAATTTCGCTGAGAATCTCGGCTCCGTTCGCCCGAATGCTGTCGAGCAGCGCCGCCTCGTATCGGTTCACACTGTCGACCGGCACCGCATCCAGGTAGCCGCGGGTTCCGGCATAGATCGCTACCACCTGCTCTTCGACGGGGTACGGACTGAACTGCGGCTGCTTCAGCAACTGGGTCAGACGGGAGCCACGACCCAGCAGCTTCTGGGTGGACGCATCCAGATCCGACGCAAACTGGGCAAACGCCGCCATCTCGCGATACTGCGCCAGTTCAAGCTTGATCGAACCGGCGACCTTCTTCATCGCCTTGATCTGCGCCGCGGACCCCACCCGGCTGACCGAGAGGCCGACGTTCACCGCCGGGCGGATGCCTTTGTAGAACAGCTCGGTCTCCAGGAAGATCTGGCCGTCGGTAATCGAGATGACGTTGGTCGGGATATAGGCAGAGACGTCACCGGCCTGCGTCTCGATCACCGGCAACGCCGTCAGCGAGCCCGAACCATTGTCTTTGTTCAACTTCGCGGCCCGCTCCAGCAAACGCGAGTGAAGATAGAAGACGTCGCCCGGGTAAGCCTCGCGGCCCGGCGGCCGGCGCAGCAGAAGCGACATCTGCCGGTAGGCGACCGCCTGCTTCGACAGGTCATCGAAGAAAATGACCGCGTGCATGCCATTGTCGCGGAAGTATTCGCCGATCGCGCACCCGACATAGGGAGCAAGGTACTGCAGCGGCGCTGCTTCCGACGCGGTTGCCGCCACCACGCAGGTGTAGGACATCGCGTCGTTGTCCTCGAGAACCTTGACGATCTGGGCAACCGAAGAGCGCTTCTGGCCGACCGCGACGTAGACGCAATAAAGCTTGCCGTGCTCGTCCGTGGCCTGCTCGTTGATCCGCTTCTGGTTCAAGATCGTGTCGAGGATGATCGCCGTCTTTCCGGTCTGACGATCGCCGATGATGAGCTCGCGCTGGCCGCGTCCGACCGGAATGAGGCAGTCGATGGCCTTGATCCCGGTCTGCATCGGTTCATGCACCGAGCGCCGCGGGATGATCCCCGGGGCCTTGACGTCGACCACGCGGCGCTCCGCCGCATCGATCGGTCCCTTGCCGTCGATCGCCTCTCCGACGGCATTGAGAACGCGGCCCAGCAAACCTTTACCGACCGGAGTATCAACGATCGCACCGGTCCGCTTGACGGTGTCACCCTCGCGAATGTTGCGGTCATCACCGAACAGCACGACGCCGACGTTGTCCTCTTCCAGGTTCAACGCCATGCCTTTGGTGCCGTCGGGAAACTCCACCATCTCGCCGGCCTGCACCTTGTCGAGGCCATAGACGCGGGCAATGCCGTCGCCGACCGACAGAACGGTCCCGACCTCCGCGACCTCGGCCTCGGTGCCGAAAGACGCGATTTGTTGCTTGAGAATGGCGGAAATTTCCGCCGCCCGGATTTCCATCACCCGATCCCCTTAATTGCAAAGCTCAACCGGAGCAGTTTTGTTTTCAGCGAACTGTCGATCATCCGAGACCCGATCTTAACAATCAGCCCGCCCAGCAGGCTCGGATCCGTTCGCGCCGACAGCACCACCTGAGTACCCACAACCTTCTTCAGTGCCAGACTGATCGCGGCGAGCTGCTCGGGGGTCAACGGTTGTGCCGAAACGACATCTGCCGTGCTTTCCCCCCGCGCCCGGGCCAGCCTCCGCGAAAAGGCGTCAATGATGTCGGGCAGCACGAAGAGCCGCCGGTTATGGGCGAGCAGGCCGACGAAGCGATGAGTCAGGGCAGACGCGCCCTGCTTCTTCAAAATCGCGTCCAGCGCCTTCGCCTGGTCCTCGCGCGATATCACCGGCGACCGGAGGACTCGCTCGAAGTCTTTGGATTCTCGTATTAAGCCGGCCAGCTCCTGCAGTTCGCTGTTCACTTGATCGAGCGCCTTTTCGGCATCGGCCAGTTCAAACAGCGCCCCCGCATAGCGTTCAGCTAAGCCGGTGGAGCCTTGCGTTGCGGATGTCACCGGAAAGCGCCCTCATTGTTGTTGGTTGTCGGGCTCGCGGCCGAGACAGCCTTTACATAGCCCGAGCCTGCGGAGAGCTACAGAGCACGGTCACGTCGGCAGAGGTCCCACCCGCAGAGCAGCCTTCTGTAACACGTTCGTTTTCGCCATGCAACATGGCTGGGCAAGCGGGATCAAAAGCCATTATCCAATTGCGAACAATGGGTTGCGCGGACTTATCCCCCTGGACAAGGCCTAGCCTGGCGGAGATTCCCGCATCCGCGTCTATCCACCTCCGGCAATTCCAGGGTGGCGAAAGTCTACAGCCTCGCGCCGGGACCTCCGGCTGCGCTGTCGGCATCGATCGGCCGAGCCCTTTCCGCCAGGGGGCTCTCTCCGACAGCGGCTTCGCGGCAGGGGCTCGGAAGCGTCTCCCGCCGGGCGGAACATTATCGTATTGCGCACGTTATGCGTGCGTATGGCGCGGCATACGCCGCGACTTGGGTCTTAACGCGGATAGGCACAAGCGCTTTTGAGGGAGGTACCAATGAACCGGCGTGGATTAATCAGAGCTCTTCTGTTGACAGGAATGGTTGTTGCGTGGCCGTTGGCCGGGTCTTCCGTCGCAACGGCGGCGCCGGCGAGCGAGATCCGGTCAAACGCCGAGGCTGCGCTGACCCGTCTTTACAATCAGAATATGGCCGCCCGCGATCTTGCACGGAAGGCGAAAGGCGTTCTCGTCTTTCCTGAGGTCACCAAGGGCGGCATCGGCATCGGCGGATCCTATGGCGAGGGCGTGCTGTTCGTGAACGGCAAGCCGGACGGCTACTACAGCATCAGCTCCGGATCATTGGGCCTGACACTGGGGGCACAGTCCTTTTCCCAGGTGATCATGTTCATGACCCAGGACGCGCTGAACTCCTTCCGCAACAGCAAGGGTTGGGAGGCGGGTGTTGATGGCTCCGTGGTCGCGATCAGCGAAGGCCAGGCGGCGTCCTACGACACCACCAAGGCGCAGGACCCCGTCGTGGGTTTCGTTTTCGGCCAGCAGGGCCTGATGTTCGACGCCTCGTTCAAGGGCGCGAAATACACGAGAATCCGCCGATAGGTCCTCGTCGCCTCACGAAAGCGAGGCGGTGGAGGCAGGTTAGGGTAACAGCGAGAAGTGGCGAGTCCGTGGGCGGACTCGCCACTTTCTTATGGGTGACTGGGCAAGGTGCCGCTGTCGCCTCAGGGGCTGATCGTCACCGGAGCTTCGATGGCGCCTTTCGCCGCCGGCATTGCGGCCGGGGTAACGATGCCACCCGAAACGATCATTTTCAGCGCGTCCTCCACCGGCATCCGCAGCTCGATGATTTCGCTGCGCGGAACGAACAGGAGATATCCCGAGGTGGGGTTCGGCGTCGTCGGCACGAAGACGTTGATGAGCTCGTCATTGGTGACGTTCTGCACCTCTCCCTCGGTCACGCCGGTCAGAAAACCGATGGTCCAGACGCCGCGTCGCGGATATTCGATCAGGACCGCCTCGCGAAAGGCATTCGACCGCTGGGCCAGCACGGTTTCGATGATCTGCTTGAGCGCTCCGTAGACGCTGCGGATGACCGGCATCCGTGCCAGCGCAGCGTCGAAGAAGCCCGTCAGCAACCGCCCGAAGTAGCCGGCCGTCGCAGCTCCGATCAAAATCAGGGCTGTAATAACGACAACAACACCCAGGCCAGGAATCGCAAACGGCAGGTAGCTCTCCGGGTTGAACCGCGCAGGCAGAAGCCCCGTCACCCGCGTGTCGACGAAGTTCACCAACTGCCACGCGAGATAGACGGTAATGCCGATGGGAGCAGTGACCAGGATGCCGGCAAAAAAGTAGGCCCGCAGACGCGCCATCAGGGCCAGTTGCATCTGCTGACGGCGCACCCTCAAGGAACGCGGAATCGGCCGGCCGCCTTCCGCCTCGTCCCCGCCCTCGGTCTGGGCTGGATTCATTCTCTGAAGAACTCCGCTAACAAGCTCGTCGTCTTCACTGGCTCCTCCTCGGGGAGAAAATGCCCGCACGGGAGCGCTTGGCCACGCACGTCGGTGGCCCGCTCCTGCCACGTCGCCAAGACATCGTAATGACGATGCATCAACCCCTTCTCCCCCCACAACACCAAAACCGGACAGGTGATCGGCGTTGCCATGTCGCCCTCGTCGTGGACGAGGTCGATGGACGCGGCCGCCCGGTAGTCCTCGCACGACGCGTGGATCGTCGCCGGATCGCGGAAGCAGCGCGCATACTCCGCCAGTGCTTCCGGCGCGAAAGCGGAAACATCTCCACTCCACTGGCTGAGCTTTGCCCGCAGGTACCAATCGGGATCATGACCGATCAGCGTCTCCGGAAGCCCGCCTTTCTGGATCAGGAAGAACCAGTGGTAGTAGCCAGTCGCCACATCCTTATCAACGGTCGCGAAAATCTTGTGGGTCGGGACGATATCCAGAACTGCCAGCTTCAGGACCGCTTCCGGTTCATCGAGGGCCATCCGGTGCGCCACCCGCCCGCCGCGATCATGGCCCGCGACAAAAAACCTCTCAAACCCCAGGGTCCGCATGAGCTCCACCTGGTCAGCGGCCATCTTCCGCTTCGAGTATGCGAGATGCTCAGGATCCGAGGGCGGTTTGCCGCTGTCGCCGTAGCCGCGCAGATCAGACGCAACGACGGTAAACCGCTCCGCCAGGCTGGGGGCCACCCGGTGCCAGATCGCATGCGTCTGCGGATAGCCGTGCAGAAGAAGCAGCGGCGGCCCGGAGCCCCCCATCACAGCATGGATCACGGTTTCGCCGGTCGCAATGCCGCTGCTGGCAAAGCCCTCAAACATATGGTTTATCAGCTCCTTACCGGGCAGAGCACGCGAAACGGTGCCGCTGCTCTTATAACACGCCCGCCGGCCGATGTGTGGCACTTCAGCCGAATCTGATATAAGCAGGATAGGGCCGACCGCCGATGCCTCGTCAGTATCCCAGACTGCCCATGATCGGTGTCGGCGCTGTCGTGCTGCGTGACGACCATGTATTGCTCATCCGGCGCGCCAAGCCCCCTCGACAGGGAGAATGGAGCCTGCCCGGCGGTCTGCAGAAACTCGGCGAAACCATTTATGAAGCGGCCATGCGCGAGGTCCTAGAAGAGACCGGTGTCGTCGTCAGCCCGAACGGAATCGTCGAGGTTGTTGATCTGATCGAGCGCGACAAGGACGCGGCGGTGCGGTGGCACTATACCCTCATCGACGTCCTGGCGGCATGGCAGGCTGGCGAACCGGAACCGGCCGCGGACGCCACAGAAGCACGCTGGTTTCCCGTGGCCGACATCCGCCGGATTGTGGCGTGGGACGAGACGGCCCGGATTGTCGAAAAGGCTTACTCCGCTTGTTCGCAAACCAAAGAGGCCGGCAATGATGGCGTGAGTTAGCAATTGTTTTTGCCCCAAATTGAGGTGCTCGCTATGGTGCCGCTCGCGTTCCTTTCGATCTTCCGGTAACGGTCAGCCGGGGGCATACCGCCGATGGACATCTACCTTCCCATCGCCGAATTGGCGGTCAATGTCTTGCTCATCCTTGGACTGGGAGGAATCGTCGGCTTCCTGTCCGGCCTCTTCGGCATCGGCGGCGGCTTTCTGACGACGCCCCTGCTCATCTTCATTGGCATCCCGCCCGCCGTCGCCGCCGCCACCAGCGCCAGCCAGATCGTCGCGCCGTCGGTGTCCGCGGTGCTGGCTCATTGGCGGCGCGGCAACGTTGACCTCCGGATGGGGGTGGCTCTGCTCCTCGGGGGCGTCATCGGCTCGGCCGTCGGTGTTGCCATCTTCGCCACCCTGCATAAGGCGGCGCAACTCGACGTCGTCATCAAACTCACCTATGTGGCCTTCCTCGGCGTCATCGGCCTGCTCATGCTAAAGGAGAGCCTGGCGGCCATCCGGCGCGCCCGAACGCCCCACCCAAAACTAAGGCCGCGCAGGACATGGCTGGACGCGCTTCCGCTGAAGATGCGTTTCCGGCGGTCGCGCGTGTACATCAGCGTGCTTCTGCCGATCGGCATCGGCCTGATTGTCGGCATCCTGGCGGCCATCATGGGCGTCGGGGGCGGGTTCATCATGGTGCCCGCCATGATCTACATTCTCGGCATGCCATCTTCGACCGTCGTCGGGACCTCGCTGTTTCAGATTATTTTCGTCGCTGCCTGCGTCACCGTTCTGCAAGCGGTCACCACCCAGACGGTGGACGTCGTCCTGGCGTTGCTGCTGGTCGCGGGGAGCGTCATCGGGGCGCAGTTCGGGCTCCGCGCCGGCACCCGGCTGCGCGGGGACCAATTTCGCGTCCTGCTGGCAGTCCTCGTGCTGGCCGTTGCCGGCAACCTCGCCTGGGACCTGGTGGCTGAGCCGAGTGACCTCTACTCGGTTGTCGAGCGCCAGCGCCAATGACTAAGGAACACCCGGGACCAACCGTCATGAGGTGGCCCCGGCGCGCTCTGATGCTGCTCATCTTGGTGGCGGCGGTCGTCGCGGCGCCACGGACCGGCATCGCAGACCTGGTTGCGGCGCTGTCCAATCACCTGGTGGCGGTAACCACGGGTTTCAGTGGCAGCAACGTCCTGCTTTTCGGGGCGATCGACGGACCGGGCGATGTTGTCGTCGTCATCCGCGGTCCTGAAGATATCGCCACCGTACACAGGAAGGGCCGCACGTTTGGCATCTGGATCAACGAAGCGGACATGGCCTTCGCCGAAGTCCCGGGATTTTGGGCAATCGCCGTCAACCGCCCCCTGGAGGAAATCCTTCCGGAAAGTGTCATTGCCGCGCATCAACTCGACCTCCAGCATCTTCGCCTGAGCCCGCTCGAGCCCACGAGCTTGCGCCGGATCGCGGAATTCCGGGCGGCGCTGATCCGGAACCGTCAGCAGCAAGGGCTCTATTCGGCAGAGCCGGGACGGATCGACTTTCTCGGCAACCGCCTCTTTCGCTCGGATCTGTGGATTCCGGCAAATGGCCCAATCGGCACCTACAGCGTCACCGTTTTCCTGGTCCGGGACGGCGACATCGTGAGCGCCGAGACCACCCCCCTGATCGTCGGGAAAGTCGGATTCGAGGCGCAGGTCTTTGACTTTGCCCATCGCTGGGCGCCGCTCTACGGCATCGTTGCCGTCCTGCTCGCCGCGATGGCAGGATGGGTTGCTAATCTCGCGTTCCGCAAGGAATGACGCCGTGGGCAATGAAAACAGTGGGACCCCGGAGGCTTCGGACAAGCCGCCCGGCCAGGAAATGTCCAAGCGCACCTTTCTGTGCGTTGTTGACGAGACGCAGGAGCTGCATCAGGCGCTGCGCTATGCCTGCCGGCGGGCCCGGCGGACCGGCGGTCGCGTGGCCCTGCTCTACGTCGTCGAACCGGTCGAATACCAGCACTGGATGGCGGTCGGCCACCTCATGGCCGAGGAGCGGCGGGAACAGGCGGAAGAGATGCTTCAGGTCGTCTCCTCCGTTGTGCAGAAGCTGTCGGGTTCAACGCCCGTCGTCTACATCCGCGAAGGAACGGTGACCGACCAGCTCATGCAGCTTCTGGCGACGGAGAAGGAGCTTTCGATCCTGGTGATGGGTGCGGCGGCCGGCTCCGATCAGCCGGGCCGGATCGTCAACCATGTGCTGAAGCGTCTCGGAAAGTTGCCCATCCCGCTCACAATCGTTCCGGGCAATCTGTCGGACGCGGAGATAGACGCGATCAGCTGAATCACCGCATCGCTTGGCGAGCGGCTCCGACGCACCCCTTAAGCCCGAGCCAGCGCGGCAGGCCCGGGTTTGCCGCGCGGACGCAGCGCGTCGATGGTGATCTTATACTGACTGCCGCGAAACACCGCGCTTCCGGCGACCAGAACATCGGCGCCGGCGGCCACGACGAGCGGTGCTGTCTCGGCGTTGATGCCGCCGTCCACTTCCAGGGCGATCGGGCGCTCCCCGATCATCGCCCGGATCCGCCTGATCTTCTCCAGTTGCGACGGGATGAACACCTGGCCGCCAAAGCCGGGATTGACGCTCATCACCAAGATCAGGTCGAGCCGGTCCAGCACGGGTTCGATCACGGTTTCGGAGGTCCCAGGATTGAGCGAAACGCCCGCCTGCTTGCCAAGGCCGCGGATGACCTGCAGCGAGCGGTCGAGATGCCGGTCGGCCTCGGCGTGAACAGTGATGATGTCGGCGCCGGCATCAGCATACTCCGCCAGATAGGGCTGAGCCGGATCGATCATCAGATGCACGTCGAACGGCTTGGCCGTGTGTTTCCGCAGCGCGCGGATCACCGGCGGCCCGAAGGTCAGGTTCGGCACGAAGTGGCCATCCATCACGTCGATGTGCACGAAGTCGCATCCGGCCTCGTCGATGGCGCGGACTTCCTCTCCCAACCGGGCGAAGTCAGCAGAGAGGATCGAGGGTGCGATACGAACTAGACGGCTCATGGTTTTCAATCGGGCCCTTGCCTTAGTGCAGATATCCCCGACTCCTGGGGCTCCCGCAAGATTGCGGGCGGCGAACGATCTTCCCGGTTCATCCGGGCAAGTAAAGCGTGCCGCCGGTGAGCGGGTGGGCGACGCCTGTGGTGGTCGGCAACGTCAGCGGCAGGCCGCGGACGGCCCGGACGGCGAGGAACGCGAACGCCTCGGCTTCCAGGACGTCGCCCCGCCAGCCGGCCGTCTCGACCGGTTCCACGGGAGCGCCGAGCTGGTCCCCTAGCATTCGCATGAGCGCATTGTTATGCCGGCCGCCGCCGCCGACGAGCCAGCGTCGCGGCGCGTCCGGCAGCGCGAGCAGGGCAAGCGTGACGGCACGGGCGCTAAAAGCGGTCAGCGTGGCCGCGCCATCGGCTGGCGACAAGCCCGCCACGGCGTCTAAGACGAAGCGAAAATCGTCGCGGTCGAGGGACTTCGGCGGCGGCCTGCGAAACCACGGATGGCGGAGCCAGGCCATGACGCGGGTGCCGTCCACGCGACCGGCGGCAGCCAACGCTCCGCCCACATCGCAAGGCCGCCCCGTGCGTGCCGAGACAAAATCATCGAGCAGGGCGTTGCCCGGCCCGGTATCGAACGCCAGCACGGAGGGTGAACTCCCCTTCTCGCCGATCCAGGTGATGTTGGCGACGCCGCCGATATTGAGGACCGCCAGCGGCCGGGGCAGATCCTGCGCCAGCGCCGCGTGGTAGAGCGGCACCAGGGGCGCGCCCTGCCCACCGGCTTTGACGTCCGCCGAACGGAAGTCACAGACCACCGGAATGCCCAGGGTTTCGGCCAGACGACGACCGCAGCCGATCTGAACGGTCCGGCGCTGGTCCGGCCGGTGCAAGACGGTCTGCCCATGAAATCCGACAAGATCAATGTCGCCAGGCGCCAGGTTCGCCTCGGTGAGCAAGAGACGTACCGCCTCGGCGTGCCGATCGGTGAGTTCGTCGACAACGGCCAGGTCATCGGCATCGGCCGCCGGTTCTCGACCGAGAAGACGGCGCAGCCGGCCGCGAAACTCTTCCGGATAAGACGTTGTCCGGGCAGGACCGAAAGTGCCCACCCGTTCGCCGTCGGATGTCAGCAGCGCTGCATCGATCCCATCCAGAGACGTACCGCTCATCAGGCCGACGGCACGCAGGGGTCGGTGCTCAAAGGCATCCGTGGCGATTTTCCCTTTATCCCGCTCCATGCACACCCGTTCGCCCCGCCCCCATTCGCCCCGCCCCCGTTCGCCCCGCGTTGTCGCCCCGTTCCTGCTGTGCTACCAAGCCGGCTGCCCGGTTTTCTATCACAGAACGGCCGCCGATGCCCGAGTTCCGCTCCGAGTTTGTCCGCACCCTTGTCGGCCGTGGATTCCTGCATCAGTGCACCGACCTGGACGCGGTGGATGCGCTGGCATCACAGCAGCCGATGACGGCCTACATCGGCTTCGATTGCACCGCCCCCAGCCTGCACGTGGGCAGCCTTGTTTCGATCATGCTGCTGCGTCGCCTGCAGCGCTCAGGGCACAGGCCCGTCGTTCTCCTGGGCGGCGGAACCACCCGCATCGGCGACCCGTCGGGTCGGGACGAAGCGCGCAAGCTGCTCAGCGACGAGTCGATCCGCGAGAACATGGCGGGGATCCGCCGCGTCTTCGCAAACTTCCTCGATTTCGATGATGGGCCGACCGGTGCCCTGACGGTCAACAACGCGGACTGGCTCGACGGCCTCGCGTACATCCCCTTCCTCCGCGATTTCGGCCGTCATTTCTCGGTCAACCGGATGCTCACCTTCGATTCCGTGAAGCTTCGGCTTGAGCGCGAGCAGCCGCTGTCGTTCCTCGAGTTCAACTACATGGTGCTGCAAGCCTACGACTTCCTCGAACTGGCGCGGCGCTTCGATTGCACGCTGCAGATGGGCGGTTCCGACCAGTGGGGAAACATCGTCTCCGGTTGTGAGCTGGGGCGGCGCATCGACGGCCGGACGCTGTATGGGCTGACGACGCCGCTGATCACCACCGCATCGGGGGCGAAGATGGGCAAGACGGCGGCAGGCGCCGTCTGGCTTTCCGAGGAACTGCTGTCGCCTTACGGCTATTGGCAGTTCTGGCGCAACACCGAGGACGGCGACGTCGGCCGCTTCCTGCGGCTGTTTACCGAACTGCCGCTGAGCGAAATCGAGCGCCTCGAAAAGCTGGAGGGCGCGGAGATCAATGCGGCCAAGACGGTGCTGGCCGACGAGGCGACACGGCTGTGCCATGGCGAAGCGGCGCGTGCCACCGCCGCGGAAACGGCCCGGCGAACGTTTGCCGACGAGGGCGCCGGGGATGCGCTGCCGACGATCGAAGTTAGCCGGGATGAACTCGAGGCGGGAATTCCGGCGTTCGAACTCTTCCGCCGGGCAGGACTGGCAGAATCGGGAGGTGCTGCGCGGCGCCTCATCAAGGGCGGCGGAGCGCGCCTCAACAACACTCCGCTCTCCGAAGAGACCCGGCCGGTCAGCTTGACGGACGCGGGAGCGGACGGCCAGTTGAAACTCTCCGCGGGCAAAAAGCGCCACGCCCTGGTGCGCATAGTCTGACAGCCTGCTCGAAAATGATATGAGAAAAATCAAGGTGTTAGATCAACACAGTCGTCATGCGCGGAGTTGTTCCGCGCATCCACGTGGCTCCGTTTGGCACGTTGCCTGTGGCGAGCGTGGATGGCCGTGACGAGCATGACGAGCGCGGCCATGACGGAATGTCGTCTTGCATCGATATTCGGCGATTCGCTTTGGATCGGACTCTGACTTTGGAGGCATGGGCTCGGCTTCATGTCTCAAGGCGCCTCGAAGCCCGCCTCGACGTCGGTAACGCCTGGTCCGGCCCAGTTTGACAAGGCCGCCAGAAGCCAGCGCAAAAAGCCCGGGAACAAGACGCTCGCCGGGTTCACCGACACGGTCGGATCCGACAGTGGACCAACGACGCGGTAGCCCGCCGAGAACACGCCGCCGCCGCGGTCACCGCCGGTCATGATCAGGCCAATCAGCGGCAGCCGGCCGAGAGCGTTATTCACCGCATAAAAGGGCACCAGCCGTCCGGTCACATCGACCATCTGGGTGCCGGTATCGACCCGGCCGCCGAACGTGATCCCGAGGGACCATCCGAACGTCCGGCCGTCCGTGATGTCGAGCTTTTCCTCACGCAAACTGAACGGCATATCGAACACGGCGAAGGCGATCCCCCTTCCGGTCAACGCATCACGAATGCCGCCCACCGCCATGATGCTCAGCAAACGCGCAAGAATGGGCGCATTGACGACATGGAAATTGCGAACCTTGACCCGTCCCGTCAGAGGATGAAGCGGATCGGTGTCATCGAAGCGGCCCCTGGCTTCCAGCGTGCCGCCACGGACGTCGCCGATGACATCGAAGGCGCGGAGAGCCTCGCCGGCGTTGTCCGCTTCGAGGAGCACCGATCGCCCACCCTCATCGTCCGGAGCAATCGACATCGTTACGCTGCTGTGATCCGCAAGGTTGCCGTGCATCTGAACCAGCGACCAGCGTCCGCCCTCATGCACCACGGTGGCCTGAAGCGCCCGAATGGGATCGGGCGCGTTCAACCACAGCGTCTCCAGATCCGCCGTCACCGAAAAATCAGGCAGTTTATCGAACGGCGACTGCCCCGCTGCCGGCTTTGCGCCCCTGCCCTTTTCTTCGTCCGCCCTCAGCATGGGCGACAGATCGAGTGCGATGCCGGAAAGCTCGATATCCCAGCGCCCGTCGGTGTGACGGGCGATCGTTCCGGTGACATTGGTCCGGCCGGCAATCATGCGGTGGATACTGACGGTCTCAGTCTCCCCCTTGCTGCTCGTCCGAAGCGTGCCGCCCACATCGAGACCGGGAGCCAGCAGCGCCAATTCCGACGTGCCCCCGAGATGATCGTCTTGCAGCCGGATGATTGCATCCGCGACGCCGGCGGCTCCCGCCGGCTTATGCCAGCCAATCTCAGGAATCGCGAGGGAAGCCCGGGCTAGATCGAGGGAGGCGTTGACGACGCCGGCTCCACTGCTCGACAACTCGAAGCTGACGCTGCCGCCGAACGTGCCTCCGATAAGATAGCCGTCGACATCGAGCGCCTGAGCCAGCTCGCGGCGCACGCGGGCCACCGGAATGTCTGCTGCAACGAACTGGACCGTGGCCTGCGGTTCCACTCCGTCGACGAACGAGGCCGCCAGCCGAAACGCCCCCTCGATGCCGGCGACCGTCAGCCGCCCGTCCCCGCGCAATCCGCCGGTGTCAACATGCAGCCGGGCTTGCCCGCTCCGGACGTCAACGCCTTTGACGATATTCGTCAATCCGAAGTTCGTCAGGGCGACCTCGGCATCAACCTGCATATCCTCCTCATCCACGTCGTCCAGCAGCGGGAAGCGCATCCGCAGCCGGGTCGTCGTCTCGCCGGACGCCTGCTCAGGCCGAATATCGACGCGCTGCGGGTACTGAAGCGGCCGGCTTGTGAGCAACTCAACGGCCGCCGGGACGGGACCGGCAACCAGCAGGTCCAGGTCGAGAATTTGATTCGCGTTCTTCAGGCCCAAGATGAGGATCGCGCCATCGCTGATGGTCAAGCCGGCGGCATCGGCCCTGTTGAGGACAATCCGCAGACTATTGGGATCGATGGTGACGACACCGGACGCACCGCGCGCCGGCGGCATCGGCGGCAAATAATCGACCGTCAACCTCTCGACAGGAAACTTCACGCTGACGTCGGTTACGTCGGTCGTCCCGTCGTGCGTTTCGAACGCGAGCCGTGCATCCAGCCGAGGCACGATGCCGTCCCGCAGGTGAGTTGTGCACCATTCCCAGGCGCCAGGCGCCAGGGTCGGCGGCCAATACCGGCCCAAGTCATCAACGCGAATGTTATCGGCGCTGACCGCAAAGGTGCCTGTGGGAGCCGTGTCGAGCTTATCGACGCTGCCAGTGACGGCAAGCTTGAGCGCGTCGAAACCCAGATCGAACGACCGGATGTCCAGCTTTCCGTTCTCGTAGACCCCCGCGGCGGTCAGCTCTTTCAGAGGGAAGCGATGATCGACGGGAGCCGGAACGTAGAGGACAGTCCCCGGCTCAAACGCGATCTCCAGGGCCTGAACCGCGACCTTGGTGTTGACCGCCTCGTAGGAGGCCTGAAGCGCAAGCCGGTGCACCTTCAGGCGTTGAGGAGGAGACGCAACGCCGACGGCATGAGCGACCGTGTCGTTCAGGTTGAAAGAGCCCCCTTTCCCGTGGATTCCGACCGTCGCCGAGCCGACGCGGCCGGCCGCATCGATTTCCATGCGGCCGCTCCCTTCCAAAGGAACGTCGAGCGCCACGAGGGGCGTCAGGGCAGGATCGATAACGGCCAACGCCGCCGGCCTCAATCCGGCCAGCGTGAGGTCCACCTGAAGCGCTCCCTGAACGGTCGGAGCGAGTGCCACGGTGACATCGGAGCGTTCTTCTCCCAGCATGAGCGCAAGCGCCGCATTGCCGATCAGACGCCGGGCGTCGTCGCGGGCGAGTTCGGCCTGGCTGACCGTGAGCCGCCAGTCGCTGGCAGCCGCTGCGCCGTCTTCGCTCGCGTTTCGGACATTAATGGCAACCTCGCTGAGCCCTACCGCGCGTAAGAAGCTCAACGGGTGCGAAGCATCGGGCGGCCCATAAAGCCCCTTGAGGACGTCATCGAGGCCGTCACCGTCACCTTCATCTTCAGAGGGAGCGGTCAGCTTCTGCTGATCGATCGTGATCCGTGCCCCACTGACCTGAACCACCGTGGGCGCCACGACGGCCTGTGTCATGGCGACTGCACTGAAGCCGACCGTCAGCTCGCGAATGTCGGCGCCGACGGCATCCTTGTCGTCGATGACGCGCGCATTATGAACCTTGACGAGAGGCCCCTGTTGCCAGTCACGCCACAGAAGCCAGATATCGCCGATCTCGTACGTGTAGGGCGTGATCTCTTCGAGCAGACGAGCCACACTCGGTGCGAGATCGCCAAGCGAAATCGGCCCGGCGGCCAGCCGCATACTCAGCAATGCCGTCAGCACAATGGCGATCGCGACCGCTGCCGCCGCCAGGCGCACAATCAGGTGAACAATCCGTCCCATTCCCGGTTATTCCTGTAGGCGGCTCAGCGCGCCGGGCGCGCGGGCCGTGACGGCCGGAAGGGTCTGGGGAAAGCACGCAACTCGACTATGAACAATCTTGCTCCGTCATTTGCTTCTGCAGGGTTCCCCAAGGCTTCCGACCCGGCGCAGTTTCGCCGAGGACTGGAGCGCTGGCGCGACGCTCTGGCGACCGCTGCCGAAGCGGACCAGAAGCACCTCGCCGAGGCCCTGCTCCGAAACGATGATGCGCAAGCGCTGCTTGGAGCTGTCTTCGGCAATAGCTCGTTCCTGACGCTCATGGCAGAACTGGAGCCGGTTTTCCTGCTCGATTTGCTGCGGACCGGCCCGGACACCGCCCTTCAGCAGATTGACGACGCCCTATCCGAAACCCGGCAGGCGGCAATAAGGGGTGTCGATCCGGGGGGGCCGCTTCGGCGACAGAAACGACGACTCGCGTTGACCACGGCTCTCGCCGACATTGCATCGATTTGGACGCTTGAGCAAGTCACGGGAGCATTATCGAGCTACGCCCGGTCGGCGCTCGACGTCGCACTGGATTTCCTGCTGGTGGACGCCGCCCGACGCGGCGTTCTCGTTGCTGACGCCGCCGATGACCCGGAACCCGGTCGGCGCTCCGGCATGATCGTTCTTGGCATGGGCAAGCTGGGAGCCGAAGAATTAAACTATTCCAGCGACATCGACCTGATCGTCTTCTGGGATCCCGAGCGGCTGCACACCCCCAACCCGGACAACCGCCAACGGACGGCGGAACGTCTCGTGCGTGGCCTCGTCCGGCTGATCTCCGAGCGGACCCGCGAGGGTTATGTTTTCCGCACCGATCTTCGGCTGCGACCGGACCCGGGAGCAACCCCGGTGGCAATGTCCATCTTCGGTGCTGAAGAATACTACGAAACACTCGGCCAGAACTGGGAGCGGGCAGCACTGATCAAGGCACGACCCGTGGCAGGCGATCTTGGGGCCGGCGAATCTTTTCTGCGTTGGCTGAAGCCGTTCATCTGGCGCAAGCACCTGGATTTCGCGGCAATTCAGGATATTCACTCGATCAAGCGCCAGATTAACGCGCACCGTGGCGGCGCCCACGTCGCGCTTGCCGGGCACAACATCAAGCTGGGGCGGGGGGGGATCCGCGAGATCGAGTTTTTCGCTCAGACGCAGCAGTTGATCTGGGGGGGGCGTCTGCCGTCGGTCCGGCAGACCAAGACCGTGGAGGCCTTGGCCGCTCTGGCCCGGGCCGGCAAGATCAGCCATGCGGTCGCGGCGGAGATGACCGAAGACTATCGCTTTCTGCGAGGTGTCGAGCACCGCCTGCAGATGACGAACGATTCGCAAACCCACAGCCTGCCCAGCGACCCGCACCGGTTGTCGATGCTGGCCGTCTTCCTCGGCTACCCATCGCTTGAAGCGTTTGCCGAGAAGCTGCTCGCCACGCTGCGCCGCGTCGAAAGCCACTATGCGGAGCTTTTCGAAGACGCACCGGCGTTGACCCTTCCGGGCGCCATCGGCGGCAATCTCGTCTTCACCGGCAGCGAGGCCGACCCG
>DAIQPV010000343.1:0-3158 GCA_036787145.1 Rhodospirillales bacterium | reverse complement strand
TGGCGATCCAGAACAACCACGTCGGCGCCGTCGCGGGCGAGCCACCAAGCGGTGGTAACACCGATGACGCCGGCGCCGAGGACAGCCACTCTCATCTGGGTTGGTTCATCGGTATCGGCCGGGCATGGGGCAGGCGGCGGCGCTCTCCGGGGCCAGCCGGCATGTGCTGGGGCATTCCTGGTTTATAGGCGGGGTTCGCTGATTTCGCCACTTGGTACGCGGATCTTTGATTTCAGACCGGGCAATGCCTGGATTATCCTCGCGGCATGCTCCGTCAGGCACTGCTCAGTGTGGAGGAAATGTATTGCGCCGACGCCGCGGCGGCGGCCTCGGGCGTGCCCACGCTCAGCCTGATGGAAGCGGCGGGCCGTGCGGTCGCGGCGGCAATCCAGCGGCGCTGGCGGCCACGCCCCCTCTGCGTCCTGTGCGGACCGGGCAATAACGGCGGCGACGGCTTTGTTGTCGCGCGGCTGCTGCGGACAGAAGGATGGCCGGTTCGCGTCGGGCTGCTGGGGGCCGCGGATCGCCTGCGCGGAGATGCGCGGGTCAACGCCGAGCGCTGGCCCGGTCCGGTTCTGCCGCTGGACGACCCGCGCCTGCTCGCGCGCGAGCCCCTGATGGTTGATGCGCTGTTCGGCGCCGGCCTCGCCCGACCTCTCGATGGCCCGGCGGCAACGCTGATCGACGAGCTCTCCCGTCGCGGCCTCGATACGGTGGCCATCGACACGCCGAGCGGCGTCCACGGCGATACGGGCCAGGTGCTCGGGACCGCTCCTCCCTGCCGGCTGACCGTGACCTTTTTCCGCGCCAAGCCGGGCCACCTGCTGCTGCCGGGGCGGGATCTCGCCGGCGAACTGGTGGTCGCCGACATTGGCATTCCCGAGGCGGTGCTCGAAGCGATCGGCCCGCAGACGTTTGCGAACGGACCCCTGGTTTGGGCTAAGGCATTCCCGCGACCGCAGTTGGCCGGCAACAAATTCGGCCGCGGGCACGCCCTGCTGCTCGCCGGCAGCGGCATGACCGGGGCGGCCCGGCTGGCGGCGGATGCAGCGCGGCGGATCGGCGCCGGTCTGGTCACCGTCGCCGCCCCGCCCGACAGCCGCGCGATCGTGGCCGCCGGCAGTCCCGGCGCCATCGTCGTGACCGTGGAAAGCGAGGCGGACTGGTCGCGCCTGCTCGGCGACGTCCGGAAGAACGCGGTGCTGATCGGCCCAGGGGCCGGCATCGCTGATTCGACGCGCCTGCGCGTGCGCGCTGCCCTCGCCACCCGGCGCGCCTGCGTCCTGGACGCGGACGCCCTGACGGTGTTCCGCGACGCGCCGTCGGCTTTGTTTGCCGCTGTTCAGGGCCCCTGCGTCCTGACGCCGCACGAAGGGGAATTTGCCCGGCTGTTCTCCGTCGAAGGCGACAAGCTCGGCCGTGCCCGTTCCGCCGCCCGGCAGAGCGGCGCCGTCGTGCTGTTGAAGGGGAGCGACACGGTCATCGCCGCTCCGGACGGACGTGCCGCGATCAATGCCGGCGCCCCCCCCGACCTCGCCACGGCCGGCAGCGGTGACGTGCTGGCCGGGATGATCGTCGGGCTGCTGGCGCAGGGAATGCCGGCATTCGAGGCGGCGGCCGCGGCGGCGTGGCTGCACGGCCGGTGCGCCGCGGCGCATGGCGCGGGCTTGATCGCCGAGGATCTTGCTCCGGCGTTGCCGCGGCTGCTGGTACGGTTGCGGGAGGCCGCGCCCGCCCTTGCGCGTGGGGCACTCCCGCCCGACCTCTGTTAGATCTGGTTTGAGGATGGCGCCGTGAGCCTGGACGTGAAGACCCCGGAGTTGAAGACACCGGTCAAGACGGAGGAGAGCAGCAATCGGTTTCGACAGGCGCTGCGGACGCTGCGCTGGCACTGGAACAACGTCGCCGGTGCCGACTACGACGCGGATTCGGCAACCACGCGTCCGGACCTGCCAGAGGACGACCAGGACCGGCTGCGCCGGCAGATGCGGGATTGTCTGGAGGCGCGCGGCGGCGAGGTGACGGCGCGTGGGCGCGCGGCAGCCCTTGGCCGGGCCTATCTGGCGCTGGATTCCTCAGGGCGGGAGCGGTTTCTCCGGCTGCTGGCCACCGATTTCGACGTTGTCGACGCCGATGTCGAGGCGGCGATCGAGGCCCTGCACAACTCGGCCGATGTCGGCGAGCGTCGTCTCGCCAGACGCCAGCTCCGCCGCGCGCTCGAATCGCCCCGGACCACGCTGCTGACCCAGTTCAACGGCCTGCCCGAGGGCGTCAAGTTTCTGGTGAACATGCGGGCCGAACTTCAGCCGCTGCTGAAGCGTGATCCGTCGCTCCTGCTGCTGGAAGATGATCTGCGGGCACTGCTCGCCACCTGGTTCGACGTGGACTTCCTGGAGCTGCGGCGGATCACCTGGGACACGGCTTCCGGCGCGCTGCTGGAGAAGCTGATCGCGTACGAGGCGGTCCATCCGATTGAGAGCTGGGAGGACATCAAGGACCGGCTGGACTACGATCGGCGCTATTTCGCCTACTTCCATCCGCGCATGCCGAACGAGCCGTTGATTTTCGTGGAAGTGGCGCTGGTCAAGGGGATGGCGGACAACGTTCAGGCGCTGCTTGACCCGCAGGCGCCTGTCCACGACCCTGCCGAAGCCGATACCGCGATCTTCTACTCCATCAACAACGCCCAGCGGGGCCTGAACGGCATCAGTTTCGGCAACTTCCTGATCAAGCGTGTCGTCGATCAGCTCAGTCACGAGTTCCCCCAGATCAAGACCTTCGCAACCCTGTCGCCGATCCCCGGGTTCGTTTCCTGGCTGAAGACGGCTGTGGCCGAGGGCGAGAGCCGCCTGATCCTGCCGGCCGAGCGCAAGGCGCTGGCAGCAGCGGGGGTGCGCAAGGGAGCGAGAGGCTGGCTGAAGGGGGCAATCGACGCCGCCAAGTGGACGGAAGACGAGGCGCTGACCAAGGCGCTGAAGACGATCCTGATGCGCCTGTGCATCCGCTACCTGGTCCGCGAGAAGCGCCCCAATGGCGGGGTGCTCGACCCCGTGGCGCACTTCCATCTCAGCAATGGGGCCAGGATGGAGCGCCTGAACTGGATGGGCGACCGCTCGGCCCGGGGGCTGCGCCAGTCGGCGGGACTGATGATCAACTAT
>DAIQPV010000342.1:0-3222 GCA_036787145.1 Rhodospirillales bacterium | reverse complement strand
ATGGCCGGTCTCGGCGTGGCACGCCCTGCTCAGCGCGGTGATCGTCATGGGCTCTCGCCTTGACCGTAGATCTGCACCAGCTTGTTGCCGAACAGCGCCATCGCCCGCTTGCAATCCTCGACGTACATCGGGCCGCCGCCATAGACGATCGTCTTCAGGTTCCGGGTATCGGCACGACCGGCGGCGGGGCTCTCGACCAGCCGGCGGACGATGGTCGGTGCGGCGAAGAACGCCGCGCCCGGATGCGCCTCGATCAGCGCAAAGATCTCGTCCGGTTCGCAGCCGCCGCTGGCCGGGATGACCTGCCTGGCCGCGGCCGCGACGTGCGGCAGCACGTACAGGCCGGAGCCGTGCGAGAGCGGCGCGGGATGCAGGATGGCGTCGCCGGGATCGATCCGGTCGACGTCGATGAAATAGCTCGTGGTCATCGCCAGAAGGTTGCGGTGGCTGAGCATCGCGCCCTTCGGGCGGCCGGTGGTGCCGCTGGTGTAGAACAGCCACGCTGTCTCGTCCGGGGCACGCGCCGTGACCGGCACTGCGTCCGCCGCGGCCAGCCTGGCATAGTCCGAACCTTCGACAGGAATGACGGCGCGCAGCGGCGATGATCCGCCCGCATTCGACGGCAGAGCCCCGGCCAGGTCGGCGGTGATCAAGCAGACGGAAGCACCGGAGTGTTCAAGGATGAAGGCAATTTCTTCGGGATGGAGCTTCGCATTCACCGGGACGGCGACGAAGCCGCCCCACCAGCATGCAAAGAGCGTCTCGATGTAGGCGGCGCAGTTGCGCATCAGCAGCATCACACGGTCACCGGGAGCGAGCCCGAATGTCTCGCCCAGGGCGCCGGCGATCGCCGCGGCGCGGAGCGCGAGCGTGGCGTAATCGGCGATCACCTCCGATCCGACGGCAACGGCATGTCGCCCGCCATGCGCGCGGCCGGCCCGCGCCAGCAGATTGGCAATGTTCACGTCCGGCAATCCCCCTCAGCACGCGTGGCGGGAAAGATCGGAGCACCGGACCGCTGCATCACCCCGGATCGTTCGACGGGGAGTGGACCGGCGCCGACGCAGAAACTGGTGCCGTGGAGTGGAATCGAACCACCGACCCCGTTCTTACCAGGGATGAGGGATGGCTTCAAAATCAATCACTTGGTGTCAGCTCCCCTAGGTTTTCCGCTAATCGCTGTGATCGTCTCTCGGGGGATTGTAGGATTAACTTCGATTTAGCGCAGCACCGAAGTCACACTCTGCCAAGCTGCGGCCACTTGTTTCGTTGGCCGACTGATGGTGGCCTCATTTGCAGCGAACGGTTTAATGGCACTTCTTTGCTGGCGGGGATGGTTCGTCCATCAAAACAGTAGCATTTGCTCTTACAAGCGACAATTTATAACTATCAATGGCTGACCTATCGTAATCTATAATCGCCTTACCAAAGTCAGTTAATGCACAGGTCACCTTGAGTGTTTGTATGTTATTCATAAAATATTGCGGAACGCCAACGGAGAACTTTGTAATAAGAGTTTTTGCTGTAATTTTAAATTTTTTGATCGCCTCATCGCGGTTCTTATTGTCGTTAATATTTACTGTTAACTCAATAAGCTCCGCATATTCTTTATGTTTCCCCGAAACATAAATAGCTATGTTATTTGCAGGGACCTTTATTGAAGATGAAGGCGTTATAGTCTGGAGTCCGCTCCCACAAAAGTACTCGTCTAGGCCTCCTCCAGAGGGAAGCTTATTCCACAAAGGAAGTTCCACGCCCTGTTTAGTCAGAATTGCACAGACCTCCGCAGGAGTTGCAAAGACGTCTGCACTTAGGCGATTGCTCCAGCATATGAAGGCAACTGCCAGCAGTATCCAAGGTCGTTTCACGCCAAATCCCCCTTCACATTATAGCCACGGCATTGCAGCTGATAAATCCAATGCCGTCACTTTCGGAGGAGGCACCATGGCATGTTCCCCGACAGTCCGCATCAAGATCGATGTCCCCTTCGCCCCTTCAGGCGCTTATGAAACGGACGGTCATCGCCATTCAACGGAGCGCATCGCAGAACCCGCTCGGCGCCAAAGCCGAGAATTGGCCGAGCGATGTTCAACACCGGCGCCCTGATGCGCTTGCTCCCAAAGCGTTACGCATGGGACCGCTGATAAATCCACCCTTCTCCGTCGCAACTCTGGCATCGCCCCCCTTCAATTGACCTACCCCTGGTGCCACAAACCTCGCACTCTCGCCACTCATCCAGCCCGATGGCGCTCCTGTACACGCCGCGACACGTCTTGCCATCTACCTTGCGGTTGCAGCTGTGATTGATCATCGAATCGTCTCGGCTGGCGGTGGCGCAATTGGTGCAACGGGCTACAGGACGTTCCATGCGCATATTCTTTCAGTTCGGCGTGCGCCGATTCCTTGCTAGATGGCTCCCTGAAGGGATCCACAATGGGGGGCGCCGCAATCCCCTCTGTAGCACAGACACAGAACATCTTCCCCTAACTCTTCCCCCGGAATCGAGGAAAGTTGGCGCAGCGTTCTGCATCCGTCTGCATCGACCCGCAGCCGGCCCTGCACCCCTTAAGTGTTGGAAAATATTGAGAAAAACTGGTGCCGTGGAGTGGAATCGAACCACCGACCCCGTCCTTACCAAGGACGTGCTCTGCCCCTGAGCTACCACGGCCTGTTGTCTTCTGCGGTCTGCGTCCGCTCCTCACCAACCGAAGCATCCGGAACAGAGTGCAACGGTGCGATCAGCCGAATTGACCTTCAACCGGCGCTACGGTCAAGGCCGATTTGTGCGTTCCGCCTCCGAAGGAGGTTTCACGGACCCGACCCCTGCGCCGGAAAGGGCCGCCATCCTCGCGTTAAGCCGGATTTAAGTGTTTCAGGCGATGCTGCGGCGTCGGCAACGGGGAAGGCTCGATGAGTCGCTTTCTCTTTTCAACCCCGCTTCGCTTCCCAGCGCCGGCCCTCCTTCGGCGCTGCCTGATCCTTGCTGCCGTGCCGCTGACGGCGCTTCCCGGCGGCTGCATGGCGGTGCTTGGCGCCGGCACCGTGGCCGCGACCGACAAAACGCCCATCGATCATGTCTATTCGCTGATCAGCGGCAAGGATTGCTCGTTCGTCCGCAAGAATCATGGCCTGACCTACTGCGTCGAAGATGAGGTTATCGTCGAGATTGCGCTGCACTGCTACCCGACGCTCGGCGAGGCCACCTGCTATAATACCGCTGAT
>DAIQPV010000341.1:0-3232 GCA_036787145.1 Rhodospirillales bacterium | reverse complement strand
CCTGGCCGACGCACTGCGGCGATGCCTCGACCCCGCGGGCTGACGCCGCCCACCAGCATCACCCCCCGCAGCGCCCGCGTCCAGGACCGTCAGTGCGCCGCTCCCGCAGCGGAAAATATCCGGGCCTTGCGGGCGCGAACGTAGACGGGCTGTCCCACGCGCAGGTCGAGCGCGTGCAGCTGGGCGCGCCCCAGCTCCGCCTCGATCAGCGCGCCGTCATCCCCGACCGACAGCTCGACCCGGGCAACCGGGCCGGCGGCCATCAGGTAGCGAACGACCGCGGGCCTGCCGGACATCACAGCGCCGTTGAAGATCTCGATGTCGTGGGGCCGCACGTAGGCGATCGCCTTTCCGTCGCCGTTGACCGTGCCCACCGGAACGACGATGTCCCCACCGCACACCGCCACCTTGCCGTCCTCGACGGAGCAGTCGAAGCGGTTAACGTTGCCGAGGAATTCGTACGCGAACGAACTCGTCGGATGATCATAAACCTCCTGCGGCGAGCCGACCTGTTCGATGACGGCATTATTCATCAGCACCACCCGGTCGGCGAGCTCCAGGGCCTCCTCCTGATCATGCGTCACGAACAGGCTGGTCAACTGCATCTCGTCGTGCAGCTCCCGAAGCCAGCGGCGAAGTTCCTTGCGCACTTTGGCATCGAGCGCGCCGAACGGCTCGTCGAGCAGCAGCACCGCGGGTTCGATGGCCAGAGCCCGCGCCAGAGCAACGCGCTGCCGCTGCCCGCCCGAGAGCTGCGATGGGTATCGCCGGGCAAACGGATCAAGCTGAACCAGGTGCAGCAATTTCATCACCCGTTCGCGAATCTCCCGCTCCGCGGGCCGATGGGCGCGGGGCTTCACACGAAGCCCGAATGCGACGTTCTCGAACACGCTCATGTGGCGAAACAGGGCATAGTGCTGAAAGACGAATCCGACCCGCCGCTGGCGCAAACTCCGGCCGGTCAGATCCTCGCCTCCAAACAGGACGTGCCCCGAGGTCGGCCGCTCCATGCCGGCAATGATGCGCAGCAGGGTCGTCTTGCCCGATCCGGACGGGCCCAGCAACGCCACCAGCTCTCCCGGGCGCACCGTCAGAGAAACGTCATTCAGCGCCGTGAACGCGCCGAACTGCTTCGATACGTGGGTGATCTCGATATCCATCGGCTGTCCCTTAGCCCACTGTGGAGGCGCCGCCAAAGCGCCATTCGATCACTTTTTTCAGCACCAGCGTGACAAGTGCCAACATTGCCAGCAAAGATGCGACGGCAAAGGCCGCCACAAAATTGTATTCATTGTAGAGTATTTCAACGTATAGGGGCATCGTATTCGTTTCGCCGCGGATGTGACCGGAGACCACCGAGACGGCCCCGAACTCGCCCATCGCCCGCGCGTTACACAGCAGGATGCCGTACAGCAGGCCCCACTTGATGTTGGGCAGCGTCACCCGCAGGAACGTCCGCAACCCGCTGGCCCCAAGCGACAGCGCCGCCTCTTCCTCTTCGTTGCCCTGCTCTTCCATCAAGGGAATCAACTCGCGGGCGACAAACGGAAAGGTCACGAAGATCGTCGCCAATACCAGACCGGGCACGGCGAAGATGATCTGAACGTTGTTGGCAACAAGCCACGGCCCGAACCAGCCGTGGATACCGAACACCAGCACGTAGACCAGGCCCGCCACGACCGGTGAGACCGAGAATGGCAGGTCGATCAGCGTGACCAGCAGGCTCTTGCCGATGAACTCAAACTTGGCAATGGCCCAGGATGCGAGGACGCCGAACACCGTATTGAGGGGCACGGCGATCGCCGCCACCAGCAGGGTGAGCCGGATCGCGGCGAGCACATCGGGATCGTCGAACGAGGCAAAATAGGCGCCAATGCCCTGGCGCAGGGCCTCGGCGAAAACCGCGACCAGCGGCAGAATGACGATCAGCGTCAGAAACAAGATCGCCAGTCCGATCAGCATCAGCCGCAGCCAGAGCGGCTCGGCCGCGGCGATGCGGCTCTTCGATGTTGTGGCACCCGCCATGCCCTTGATCCCTTTCCTTAACTGCCGCGACGCTTGTTCCAGCGCTGCAGCCAGTTGATGACGAACAGCGTGACAAAGCCGGCGATGAGCATCACCGTCGCGATCGCCGTGGCTCCCGCATAGTCGAATTGCTCGAGCTTGATGATGATCAGCAGCGGAGCAATCTCCGAGACCATCGGCAGATTGCCGGCGATGAAGATGACCGATCCGTATTCGCCGAGACCGCGTGCGAAGGCCAGTGCGAAGCCCGTCAAAATCGCCGGCAGGATCGCCGGCAGGATCACCTTTGCAAAGGTCTGGATGCGGCCGGCACCGAGGCTGGCCGCCGCCTCCTCCACCTCCTTGTCCAGGTCCTGCAGCACCGGTTCGACGGTGCGAACCACGAATGGAAGGCCCTCGAACAGGAGCGCGATGATGATGCCCGCCGGCGTAAACGCCACTTTGAGGCCCAGCGCGGCCAACGGTGCCCCCAGCCAGCCATTCTCGGCGTAGATGGAGGCAAGTGCGATGCCGGCGACCGCCGTCGGCAGCGCGAACGGCAGATCGACGACGGCGTCGAGCAGGCGCTTTCCGGGAAAGGAGTAGCGCACCAGGACCCACGCGATGACGAGGCCGATGACCGAAACGATCGCTGCGGCAACAAACGCCGTGCCGAAGCTGAGCCGGTAGGCGGCCAGCGACCGCGGCGTAAACGCCGCGTCGACAAAGCCCTGCAGACCCATTTGCGAGGAGGCAAAGACCAGCGCCGCCAGCGGCATCAGCACGATCAGGCTGAGGTAGAGGACCGTGAGGCCCAGTGTCAGCCCGAACCCTGGCAGGATGGTCTCCTTGCGCAGTGACCCGGTGGGAAGCCTCGTCGGGGAGGCGGGAATGGCTCCGCTTGTCATCGCAACTTACCGGACCGGCGCGTAAATCTGGTCGAACACGCCGCCGTCGGCGAAGAACTTCGCCTGGGCCGCGCCCCATCCGCCGAACGCTCCATCAACGGTGATCATCTCCAGCTTCGGGAAACGCGCCAGATCGGCTGCGTCGGCATATTCGGGTTTGACCGGGCGGTAGAAATGCTTTGCGGCCAAGCGCTGGCCGTCGGGGCCATAGAGCGCTTCCAGATAAGCCTGGGCGACGTCTCGCGTGCCGTTCCTGTCCGCGTTGCGATCGACGAGCGCCACCTGCGGCTCTGCAAGGATGCTGAGCGACGGAACGACAA
>DAIQPV010000340.1:0-3238 GCA_036787145.1 Rhodospirillales bacterium | reverse complement strand
GGATAGCAGTCCCGCGGCTCGACCCCGGTCCCGGCGGGCCGCCGATCTGTGGGTCGGCGCTGCCGAGCTTGGCTCGTTTGAGCCAGCTGAACGTGCAACGGCATTGCCGGCGACCATCAGATAACAATGACGAATTCTTGACGATGGTACCCAAATGTGCATGCTATTCCCTTCGGAATGCTGCGGCAAGCGGCATTGCATGCCCAATGTTAACCCGTCCGTAACAGCGCTTCTGCGACAACGGCATTAAGTCCAGTGAGATTTTACGACATCTGGCGGGTCTTGAGTGTGATGCACCGCAATAGTCGAGGCACTTTCGGCAGAATGAAAAGCGGCCGGCCGAGTTGCGGAACGATCGTGCAGCGGTGTGGGCCTCCCTGGTGGATGACTCCGTGGCTTCTGTCGGGCGTGATCATGCTGCCGCTGCTGACGGCGGCGCTCGTCGTTCCGGTCGAGTTCCATTGGGAACTTGGCCGCATGGCAAAGTTCATAACGTTCGACACGTGGCTTCTGGGGATAGGCGGCGTGTTCAGCTTCGCGGCAGGCTCATGGCTTGGCACCCATATCGGGGTTACCACTCCACGGATTGGCATTGACGATGTTGCCGCTTCGTCGGCATTGTGCCGACTGCTGTACGTTCTTACCTGGGTGCTGTTTGCGGTGGCCGTGGCTGCCTATGCCCTGTGGTTCATGCCGGTCGCCCGCGATCCTTCCATCTTGCTTGCGGTACTTGCCGGCCGGTGGGCGGAATTGGAAATCCGCGCCACGATCGGGACCATTCCGGGCGTCACGACCCTGGTGCAGGTGCAGATCGTCTATGTGACGCTGCTGGTCTTCCGGTGGGTGTATTTGCCGGCCTCGCGGCCTTCCCGGCTGGAGAAGAGCGCCGTACTGATCATCTTGCTGCTGGCCTGCCTGCGCAACCTGATCTGGAGCGAACGGATCGCGGTCATCGAACTGCTTGTTCCGGCCGCCGTGCTCTTGCTCCGCCGACCACGATATCCGCGCTTGACCGCACTCATGCCAGTGTTTGGCGCACTTGCGTTGGTCGTATTCTTCTCAATTTTTGAATATTTCCGCTCATGGTCTGCATACTACCAGTACAAATATGATAGCTTCGCATTATTCATACTCGTAAGACTCTCTGGATATTACATTACGGCATTAGATAACGGAGTAGGACTTTATGTTGATTGGGGTAGCGTCGGGGCCCCATTCAGTACAGCTGATTGGTTGTGGCGTTTTCCACTGGAAATAGGGCAAGGGTGGCTGCGTGATGCGTTTGGGCTGGGTAGGTATGAACACGCGGCCTGGTTGTACTGGAACGCCTCGCCAGAGTTCAACAATTCATCCGGAATTTACATGCCGTTCAGCGATTTCGGGGCGGCCGGCGGTCTGCTTTACTGGGCCCTGCTTGGCCTTGTGACGGGCCAGATCTTCCGCAGCTTCAAGAGGGGCGGCGTCATCGGAATGCTGCTCTATCCGTCCTGGTTTATCGGCCTTCTCGAAATGCCGCGTATTCTCTATCTGAGTGAAGCGCGCTATTTTCCGGTCGTCGCCATCATCCTCTGCCTCATCTTTATGATCTCGATGGTGGCGGCACAGGAGGCGAGGTCGGTCGCGCGGCGTCCGCTGTTGTGATATGGCCTCGCCGCACCCGATCGCGACAGGAGATCTTTGAAACCCTCCCCCCAACCCTCGCCGGTCATCGCCATTGATGGGCCTGCGGCCGCTGGCAAGGGAACGCTGGCGCGCCGGCTGGCAGCACACCTGGATTTCGCCTACCTCGATACGGGCCTGTTGTATCGGGCGGTCGGCACCCGGGCGCACGCCGACGGATGCGATCCCGTGGTCGCGGCCGCGACTCTCACGCCATCCGACCTCGAAGATCCGGCCCTGCGATTAGACGCGGCGGCGCAGGCGGCATCGCGCGTGGCTGCCGATCCGGCAGTGCGACAGGCGTTGCTGAATTTTCAGCGGCGGTTCGCCGAGACGCCGCCGCAGGGGGCGAAAGGGGCGGTTCTGGATGGCCGGGACATCGGGACCGTCGTTTGCCCGGCAGCGACGTTGAAGCTGTTTATTACCGCTTCGCTCGAAGAGCGCGCCGCGCGGCGGCTTAAGGAGTTGCGGCAGCGTGGTTCGGAAGCTATAGATACCGATGTTCTGCGAGACATGCGGGAACGTGACGCGCGTGATTGCGCGCGCGCCGTCGCTCCGCTGGAGCCGGCCGCCGAGTCTGTCGTTGTTGATACCAGCGGGCTCAGTCCCGATGCGGTTTTTGCGGCAGCGCTGGCTGCATGGCATGCGCGCGGGTTCTCTGAATAGGCGCCTTGCTCCCTCCGACGCAGCGTCGCGTTCCACTCCGTCCGGGGTGTCAGGGGCCTCGCAAGACTGGAACTAGGTTACAATAGGCCCGGCACGAGATCAGTGCTGACGGGCAGGGACTTTGAGACTGAACGAACGAGGATCGAGGAAAGCAGAGACAGATGATGGCGAGCGAAGTCGATACCACTGCCGCCCAGGATTCCCTCCTTGGCAAGGAAAGCTTCGAAGCACTCCTGAACGAGAGCTTTGGCAGCGCCGAGGGTTTCGAGGGGCGGGTGGTTCAGGGCACGGTTGTTACTGTCGAAAACGATATGGTGGTGGTCGATGTCGGCCTCAAATCGGAAGGCAGGGTGCCGCTCAAGGAATTCGCGTTCAGCCCTCAGGATGTGAAGCTGAAGCCGGGCGACACGGTCGAAGTTTACGTGGAGCGCTTCGAAGACCGTGACGGGCTGGTCGGCCTGAGTCGTGAAAAGGCGCGCCGTGAAGAGGCGTGGAACGTTCTGGAGCGGGCCTTCAAGGGAACCGAGCGGATTACCGGTACCATCTTTGGCCGGGTAAAGGGTGGATTCATCGTCGATCTCGCGGGTGCTGTTGCCTTCCTGCCGGGCAGCCAGGTCGACATTCGGCCGGTTCGGGACATCACACCGCTAATGAATACGCCGCAGCCATTCCAGATTCTCAAGATGGATCGCAGCCGCAACAACATCGTCGTCTCACGCCGCGCGGTTCTCGAGGAGACCAGGGCGGAGGCACGTTCGGAGTTGATCGCCAACCTTAAGGAAGGCCAGGTTCTGGAAGGCGTCGTTAAGAACATCACGGACTATGGCGCGTTCGTCGACCTGGGCGGAGTCGACGGCCTGCTGCACGTCACCGATATCTCGTGGAAGCGGATCAATCATCCGTCCGAGGCCCT
>DAIQPV010000339.1:0-3240 GCA_036787145.1 Rhodospirillales bacterium | reverse complement strand
CTTTCCGTGGTATTGTTGCGCGGAACAGGCGTCGGCCGGAGATAAGGTTCTCCCAGATTGCGAAAAAAAGGCGCGAGCGCGACGACGCAAGCACAGCAGAAGCGTTCTAAAAGGCGCCGCTTAGTGCTACTCTGTGGCAACAATTCCGAAGAGGTCCCGGTTAGCGCCCATGAAACACCGGCTGAAGCCGAGTGCCCGTTTTTTCTTCGTTACCGCCCCCCTCCCCTGCCCATACCTGCCGGGTCGGTTCGAGCGGCGGCTGGTTACGGAACTCGCGGGACGACAGACGACCCTCTTCCACGATACCCTGTCCCGTGCCGGCTTCCGTCGCAGCCACGGTATCGCCTACGTACCTGTCTGCCGCGACTGCAACGCATGCGCCGCTGTCCGGGTGTTATCACAGTCGTTCGAGCCGAGCCGGACGCAGCGGCGGATCTGGAAGCGCAATTCTTCGCTGCTCGTGCGCGAGTGCCCGCCGCGGGCGACACAAGAACAGTATGCCCTGTTCCGCACCTATCAGCAGACGCGCCATGGCGGCGGCGAAATGGCCCGCATGGACTTCTGCGATTACCAGACGCTGGTTGAGGATACCCCGGTCGAAACCATGATCCTGGAGGTGCGGCGGCCCAATGGCGAGTTGGCAGGGGCCTGCCTGACCGATCGGATGGCCGACGGCTATTCCGCCGTCTACAGCTTTTTCGACACGACGCGACCGCAGGAAAGTCTCGGCACGTTCATGATCCTGCTGCTGATCGACCGCGCGATCGCCCTCGATCTGCCGTATGTTTACCTCGGCTTTTGGGTCGCCGGTTGTCCCAAGATGTCCTACAAGGCTTCGTTTCATCCCCTTGAAGCCCACAGCACCGACGGCTGGAGAATGCTTGATCCGTCCGGATGCGGCTGTCGGGCGACCAACCCGACGGGCGCCGGCTGAGCGCATCTGAGAACCTGCCGGCCCCTTGCCGCGGTTCGTTGCTCTCTGCGGCGGCTTTCGCTAAACGGAAGGCAACAGCCGGCTGCCGGCCGACCCCACCAGGGTAAGACAAGTCTCGGCTCGGCAAAGCGAACGGCAGAACCGGGAGACGGACCAAGATGCAACGTCGAGCTTTCATAAAGAATGCCGCCGCAGGAGCAGCCGGTGTCGCCGCGGCCGCGATCGCTGCTCCGGCCGTCGCCGAAGGTCGTCTGGAGTGGCGGATGGTCACGACCTGGCCGAAAAGCTTTCCGGGCCTTGGCACCGGAGCGGAGTTGCTGGCGCAGTTCATCACGCGGGCCTCGGACGGCAGGCTGAGCGTCAAGGTCTATGGCGGCGGCGAATTGGTACCGCCCTTCGAAGCGCTCGACGCGGTTGCGAACGGCACCGTCGAGATGGGTCATGGCTCACCGTACTACTGGAAGGGTAAGATTCCGGCGGTGCAGTTCCTTACCACTTTCCCGTTCGGCCTGCTTGCGGACGAACAGAACGCTTGGTACCAGTTCGGCGATGGCCAGAAGCTGGCCGACGAAATCTACAAGCAAATCGGTTGCAAATTTTTCCCCTCAGGAAACAGCGGACCCCAGATGGGTGGGTGGTTCAACAAAGAGATCAACAACCTCGAGGACTTCCGCGGCCTCAAGATGCGCATTCCGGGGCTCGGCGGCGAGGTTGTCAAGGCGGCCGGCGGAAACGTGGTCAATCTGCCCGGCTCGGAAATCCCGACGGCGCTGCAGTCCGGCGCCATCGATGCGGTGGAGTGGGTCGGCCCTTACAACGACCTCGCCTTCGGCCTCTACAAGAACGCCAAGTACTACTACTGGCCCGGCTGGCACGAACCCGGCTCGACCCTCGATAATTTTATCAACCTGGCCGCATGGGAAAAGCTGCCGGCCGACCTAAAGGCCATCGTCGAACAGGCCAACGCAGCGGTGAACCAGATCGTGCTGAGCGAGTTCAACGCGCGCAACGGGTCGTCCCTGCAAATCCTGCTGAAGGAGCACAACGTTCAGCTCAAGCGCTTCCCCGACTCAGTCCTGACCGGGTTGGGCAAGCTCTCCGGCGAAGTGCTCAACGATCTCGCTGGCAAAGATCCGCTTAGCCGGAAGCTGATGAACAGCCTGTTAAAGTTCCGCGCCGAACAGATGCCCTGGACGGCGATCGGCGAGAGCGGCTTCGCCCAGGCGCGAGCTCTGCCCTATCCTTTCGCCGAACCTTCTGCCGGCTGAGTGTCCGCCAGCCGCGGGAGAACGTCCTGGTAGCGGCCGGGATGGAGAAGTGCGCCTTTGGCCGGCCGGCCAACTCGAACAGAGACGATATGACGGGAGGGATTCGGATGTCGACGACAAAGGCAATCTTTGGTGCCGCCACGCTAGCCCTGCTCCTTGGTTCCGGGCAGGCTTGGGCGTTCGAGTGTCCGCGGCTCGAGAAGCCCTCGCCGGGCGTTTTGCAGGAAACGCAGCAGAATCAAGAGACAATGAGCGAGATGTTTGCCGGCGGCGACATCGAGGACAAGATTGGCGTCGCGGTTGCCGAATTACAACGGAAGTACCCGGGGGCCACCGACGCCGAACTGGCCAATTACCTCATCGGCGCCTATTGCCCGGCCGTGGGCCGGATGCCGAACCTCACCGACCAGCAGCGAACGGCCAAGGTGGAGCACTTCGCCGCCACCCTGTTCGAGCTGCTGTCCGAGCAGAAGCTATAGGCCAGCCTCCTGCCGGCGGAGGCAACCGTTCGCAAGGCGTGCCCGGTCGCAGCCAAATCCTAATGTCGCACCGGTATCTTTCGCATCAGCAGGTGAGGACGCCCGAGGGGGTCGTTCCCGGCGGAAAACGAACGGCAGGCCATTGAAGCCGCCGCCGATGCAGTGTGCCTACGTCGGCCGATCACCGGCCTGCGTCGATAACCCCATTTGCGCCGGTCTCGGTGCGATGGCTTTTAAGACTGGCGCCACTGTGCTACCTCATTCCACCCCATTAGAGGGCAAAGGATGAGGAAATGCCGATCACGTCGACGCGTTGCCTGATGGCAATCGCGCTGCTGCTGTTCCCTTCGCTCGCGGCGGCGGATGTGCCCGTCCGCGTTGTTCGCTTTGATGACATCAAGCCGCCCGGTGCAACCCTGAGCGGCACGTTCGGGGCCATCGGGCTGGACCCGCAGGAGCAGGTCTACGCCACCTTATGCAACTCCAATCAGGCCAATGGCGACTGCTATCTGTTTCGCTGGAACCCGCAAACGGACCAGCGGCAGTACCTGGGCTCCCT
>DAIQPV010000338.1:0-3246 GCA_036787145.1 Rhodospirillales bacterium | reverse complement strand
GGGAACGCCCGGTCGCCAGCCGGCGACGGCGACCCGCAGCACGTCGCGCAGGTGCTGCGCCGGACAGGCGAGGAGCACGGCATCGGCCCCTTCCACGGCGGTGGTTACATTGGCCGTCGCCAGAATGCAGGAGGGGATGCGGATGCCCGGAAGGTAGCGCTCATTGCACCGCTCGGTCTCGATGGCGCGCGCGAGCGCAAGCTCGTGCGCCTGCAGCCTTACCGCCCGCCCGGCGCGTCCGGCAGCGACTGCCAACGCCGTTCCCCACGCTCCCGCGCCCAGGATGCCGATCCGATCGATCATCGAACCAACTATGCCGCGCGCCGCGGTCAAGCACAACAGCACTCGCGGAAGATCCACACAGCAAACCTGTGCCGGAGCGCACTGCACGCCGCGTCCTGGAGGCCGTGGACGTCCCCGGAGGATACCCTGAGAGCGCTCCCGCTTTTCTTGACGCCCACCCGTGGCTGCCTTACGGTGCCCGTCTAAAATGCGAAGCGTTGTCAAGGGCAGGCGCTGAGGCAACAGGGGCCTTATGGCGGCGCTACAGACGGTGCGGTACAGCATAAACGCCAGCGACGCGGGAACTCCATGACCGACAAAGTGAAATTCGCCGAGGGCTTCGCCATGCCGACCTACGAACAGTGGGTGGGCGAAGTGGAGAAGGCGTTGAAGGGCGCCCCCTTCGACAAGCGCATGTACACCAAGACCTACGAAGGGGTCACGCTGCGGCCGATCTACACCCGTCAGGACTGGCCGCCGACAGGAGATCCCTCGGGCTTTCCGGCGGCCATGCCGTTCACCCGCGGCAGCAGGGCCGCCGGCAACCGCGTCAACGACTGGGACGTGCGCCAGTCGTACGCCTATCCCGACCCCTCCAAGTGCAACGATGTCATCCTCAACGACCTCGACCGCGGGGTGACCTCGATCCACATCGTCTTCGATGCGGCCGGTAAAGCGGGGCTCGATCCGGATCAGGACGGCGCCGACAAGCTGGTCGGGGCCGGCGGTGTTTCCATCGCCTCGCTCGACGACCTCGACCGCCTGTTGACCGGCGTGCTGCCCGAGCTCATCACCATCTCGCTCGGCGCCGGCGCGCAGTTTCTCGCCGCCGCGAGCCTTCTCGACGCGCTGTGGCGCCGCCGCGGGGTGAAGGGCGACGCCGCGAAGGGGGCGTTCAACGCCGATCCGCTCGGCGCGCTGGCCGGCAGCGGCTCGCTGCCGGTGGCTCCGGACGTGGCGCTGGCGCAGATGGCGGACCTTGCCGCCTACACCGCCAGGACATGGCCGCTGGCAACCACCGTGGCCGTCGATACCTCGCCCTACCACGACGCGGGCGCCAACGAGAGCCAGGACCTCGCGCTGTCGATGGCGACGGCGGTGGCCTACCTGAGGGCGATGACCGCCGCCGGGCTTTCCGTCGATGACGCCTGCCGGCAGATCCTGTTCACTTACCCGGTCACCTGCGATCAGTTCCTCTCCATCTCCAAGCTGCGTGCCGCCCGCAAGATGTGGGCCCGCATCGCCGAAGCGTGCGGCGCCTCGGAAGAGGCGCGGGCGATGCGGCTCGATGCCGTCACCGCGCGGCGGATGTTCAGCAAGCGAGACCCGTGGGTGAACATGCTGCGGACGACGGTCGCCTGCTTTGCGGCAGCCGTCGGCGGCGCCGACTCGATTACCGTGCACCCCTTCGATGCGGCCATCGGTCTTTCCAATGAGCTGGGCCGCCGGGTCGCCCGCAATACCCAGATCATCCTTGCCGAGGAGTCCAACCTCGCGAAGGTCATCGATCCGGCCGGCGGTTCCTGGTACGTGGAAAGCCGGACCGACGAGCTGGCCAAGGTCGCCTGGGCCGAGTTCCAGGCGATCGAGAAGGCCGGCGGCATCCTTGCCGGCCTCCAGGACGGCAGCATCGCCAGGAAGATTGCCGAGTCGTGGACGCAGCGCGAAGGCGCGCTGGCCAAGCGGCGCGATCCGGTGACCGGCGTCAGCGAATTTCCCAACGTCATCGAGGAGCCGGTCGCGGCGGAACAGCCGGACCTGCTCGCCATCTGGCGCGCCGCCGCCGACCGGACAAAGACTGCCCGCGTCAATGCTGGCGATACGGCCCCGGTGGTCGGCGCGGTCAGGTCCGCGGTTGCCGGTGGCATTGCGCCGGCTGCGGCCGCGGCAGCGGCGGCAGGAGCCACCCTCGGCCAGCTTGCCGGCGCGCTTGCCGGCACGGCAACGACGGTGGCGGCGCTGCCCAGGCATCGCGTCGCCGAGCTGTTCGAAGCAATGCGCGACGCCGCCGATGCCTACAAGGAAAAGAGCGGCGCACGGCCGAAAATCTTCCTTGCCAACCTCGGGCCGGTCGCCCAGCACACCGGGCGGGCGACCTTTGCCAAGAACTTCTTCGAGGTGGCCGGGATCGAGGCGCTCGGCAACGCCGGCTTCGCCGATGCGGCAGCCTGTGCCGAGGCCTTCAAGGCGAGCGGCGCCAAAATTGCCGTTCTGTGCTCGTCGGACGCCATCTACGAACACCTGGCGGAGCCGGCGGCGCAGGCGCTGAAGGCGGCCGGATGCAGCTACCTCTTCCTCGCCGGCGCTCCCGGGGACAAGAAAGATTTGTATGCTGCGGCGGGCATCGCCGACTTCATTTTCATGGGCGGTGACGTTCTGAAGACCAACCGGTCCGTCCTCGCACACCTGGGAGTGATCTGACCATGGCCGCGTTCCCCGATTTCACCCAAGTTCCGCTACAAGCCGGCAACATCCCCCCTGCCGGAAACGGCAACGGCTATGCCGCCTGGGCAAAGCGCTTCCAGACGGAGACGGGGCAGCCGCCCGAAGCCTTCATCTGGGAGACGCCGGAGCGGATCCCGGTCAAGCCGTTCTACTCGGCGAGCGATCTGGAGGGCATCGACCATCTCGATACGATGGCCGGCATCCCGCCCTACCTGCGCGGGCCCTACCCGGCGATGTACGTCACCCAGCCGTGGACTATCCGTCAGTACGCCGGCTTCTCGACCGCCAAGGACTCCAACGCCTTCTACCGCCGCAACCTCGCCGCCGGTCAGAAGGGCCTGTCCGTCGCCTTCGATCTCGCCACCCACCGCGGCTATGATTCCGACAACCCGCGGGTGGCCGGCGATGTCGGCATGGCGGGCGTCGCCATCGACTCGATCATGGACATGCGGGTGCTGTTCGACAGCATCCCCCTCGACCAGATGAGCGTGTCGATGACGATGAACGGCGCGGTGCTGC
>DAIQPV010000012.1:0-21456 GCA_036787145.1 Rhodospirillales bacterium | reverse complement strand
AAGCTGTTCCGCGGCAAGGCGGTGATCATCTGCTCCGGCGGGGCCGGCCGTATCTTCCCGTTCACCACCAACGGCGCGATCAAGACCGGCGACGGCATGGCGATGGCCTACCGCGCCGGCGTGCCGCTGAAGGATATGGAATTCGTCCAGTACCACCCGACCGGACTGCCGGGCTCCGGCATCCTGCTCACCGAGGGCTGCCGCGGCGAAGGCGGCTACCTGCTGAACAAGGACAACTACCGTTATCTGCAGGACTACGATCTCGGTCCGGCGACACCGAAGCCGGTGCTGAAGTCGATGGAGCTGGGCCCCCGCGATCGTCTCAGCCAGGCTTTCTGGCAGGAATCAAAGAAAGGCCGGACGGTGCAAGGCAAGTGGGGCGATGTCGTTTGGCTGGACATGCGCCACCTCGGCGAGAAGCTGATCAACGAGCGGCTGCCGCTGGTCCGCGACCTGTCGATTTCCTACGTCGCCGCGGACCCGGTCACCGACCTCGTGCCGGTCCGTCCTGTCGTTCACTACATGATGGGCGGCATCCATACCGATATCAACGGGGCAACACCGCTCGACGGCCTCTATGCCGCCGGAGAGTGCGCCTGCGTCAGCATCAACGGCGCCAACCGGCTGGGCTCGAACTCGCTGGGCGAGTTGCTGGTGTTCGGCGCCCGGGCCGGCCGCTTCGCGGTGGAGCACGCCAAGACGGCGAAGTCCGCGCGCGACGAGCTGGTGACGACGCAGGCCGCCGACGCCGAGGGCCGGATCAAGGCGCTGTTCAAGCGCTCCGGCGGCAAGGAGCGGGTGGCGCATCTGAAGCGCGAGATGAATACATCGCTGGAAGAAGGCTGCGGCATCTACCGCGACGAAAAGTCGCTGCGAGACACTGTTGCGGTCGTCGCCGACGTCCGCGCCCGTTATCGGGACGTGTCCCTGGAAGACAAGAGCTCCGTGTACAACACCGACCTCTATCAAACGCTGGAGCTGGGCGCGATGATCGAGTGCGCCGAAACGGTGGCGCAGTCGGCGCTGCTGCGCACGGAGTCCCGCGGCGCCCACCAGCGTCTGGATTTTGTTGAACGGGACGACGTCAAGTTCCTCAAGCATTCCATGGCCTACTACAATCCGAACGGCGAGCCGCGGATCGATTACCACGACGTGGTGATCACGAAATCCCAGCCTGCTGCCCGGGTGTACGGGGCCGCAGCCGGAGGCCAGGTGGCATGAGCACGCGAACCATACAGCTGGAAGTTCTCCGGTATCGCCCGGAGCAGGACAAGGAACCGGTGTTTCAGACCTATACCGTTCCATGCGAGGAAGAATGGGTCGTTCTCGACGCGCTCAATTACGTCAAGGACGAGATCGACCGGACCCTGAGCTTCCGCTGGTCCTGTCACATGTTCGTCTGCGGCAGCTGCGGCTTCAAGATCGATGGTGAGCCGAAGCTCGGCTGCAAGGCATTCCTGCGCGACTACGATGACAAGATCCGCGTCGAGCCGCTCGACAATTTCCCGATCGAACGGGACCTCGTCGTCGTCATCGACGATTTCGTGGAGAAGCTGCAGAGCATCAAGCCGTACATCATCCCGAAGGAAGCGAAGGAACTTTCGGCGGGTGAATACCTGCAGACGCCGGCGCAGCTGAAGTCGTTCAAGCAATATTCCATGTGCATCAACTGCCTGCTCTGCTACTCGGCCTGCCCGCAATACGGGCTGACCGATCAGGAGTTCATCGGTCCGGCGGCGCTGGCGCTGGCACACCGCTACAACATGGATTCCCGGGACGTCGGGCGCTCGGCGCGCGAGGATGTCCTCGCCTCGCACGAAGGCGTATGGGAATGCAGCTTTGTCGGTGCCTGCTCGGTTGTCTGTCCGAAAGACGTCGATCCGGCAGGCGCCATCCAGCAGGCCAAGTTCACCAGCGCCGTCGACTACCTGACATCGATGGTCGGAATCGGAGGCAAGTGAGATGGGCGCGCGCAGACCTTACAAGCGGACCATGTCAAGGACGTCGTGGTTTCTGACCCATGCCCGCTTCAAGAGCTACATGCTGCACGAGGCCAGCTCCATATTCGTCGCTCTGTACATGTGGCTGCTGATCGACGGCCTGTTCCGGCTGGCCAAGGGACCGGAGGCTTGGGCTGCCTGGATCGCTTTCATCAAGCATCCGCTGGTCGTCGTCATCTCGCTGATCGCGTTTGCCTTCTTCATCGTTCACACGATGTCGTGGTTCAAGGCGGTGCCGCAGGCGATGCGCATCCAGACCGGCGAGCACTTCGTCGACGGCAAGCTGATCATCGGCGGCCACTACGCAGCACTCGGCGCGTTTTCCCTGTTTGTCCTGATTCTGGCGGGAGTGGCTTGAAATGGCACGCTCGGCTAAAGCAGTTCCCTGGTTCCTGTTCGCGGCAGGCGGCACGATCACCGCGTTCGTGCTGCCGGTCATGCTGTTCGTCACCAACATCGCCCCACCGATCGGACTTTTCAGCAACGCGATGAGCTGGGAGACGATGCACGGCTTCGTTGAAAACTGGCTGGTCAAGCTGGTGCTGCTGGGGATCATCGGCTTCGGCGTCTGGCACGCGGCCCATCGCCTGCGCGTCTGCGCCCACGACTTCGGGCTCCGCGCCGACACCGTGGTGGCGTATGTCGTCTACGCACTCGCCGGCATCGGCACGCTGGCCACGATCTGGGCGCTGCTGATGATCTGACTGCCCGGCCACCTCTGCGATCCAAAGCGCCGGGTTTTCCCCGGCGCTTTTTTCTTTTCCGCTCACCGCCGACGGCCTCCCTGGTGGGCTCCTCCGATCCTCATGTACGGGAGGAACCGAAGGACGGCCCCATCGTTATCTCCACTTAACGATCCAGACCCGAGCAACGGTTTGCAGGTCATTCCCTTGCGGCGGGGGCCGTTTATCCGGCTCGCGATCGTCGGATCGTGCTCAGGGGGCAGCCCGGCGGCGGAACGCGCAAAACGATCTGCGTCCGCCTCCCGTAACCAGTAGTTGAGGCAGGGAATGGACAAGGACTATTTCGATACCGATCAGGGACAAGGTGGTGAGACGCATCAGCACGTGCCGGAATCCGGGCCGCACGAGGCAACGGACCACCTGACGACGGATCAAGGGATCCGCATTTCCGATAATCAGAACAGCCTGAAGGCCGGCGCGCGCGGGCCGGTGCTGTTGGAGGATTTTGTCCTTCGCGAGAAGATCTTTCACTTCGATCACGAGCGGATTCCTGAGCGGATCGTCCACGCCCGCGGCTCCGCCGCCCACGGATACTTCGAGCCGACACAATCGCTCTCGGACATTACGACGGCCGATCTTTTTCAAAGGACGGGTGAGAAGGTCCCTGTCTTTGTTCGGTTCTCGACGGTCGCGGGCGGTGCTGGCTCGGTCGATACGCCGCGTGACGTCCGGGGCTTCGCCGTGAAGTTCTACACCAAGGAAGGCAACTGGGATCTGGTCGGAAACAACATTCCGATCTTTTTCATCCAGGACGCGATCAAGTTTCCCGACCTCATCCACTCGGTGAAGATGGAAGCCGATCGCGGCTATCCGCAGGCGGCTTCCGCCCATGACACGTTCTGGGACTTTGCGTCGCTGATGCCGGAGAGCACCCACATGCTGATGTGGGCCATGTCCGACCGCGCCATTCCGCGCTCGTTCCGAATGATGGACGGTTTTGGCGTCCACACCTTCCGTTTCGTCAATGGCGACGGAAAATCGACCTTCGTCAAGTTTCACTGGAAGCCGAAAGCCGGCGTGCAATCGCTGGTCTGGGACGAGGCCCTGAAGCTGCAGGCCGCCGACAACGACTTCACCCGTCGCGATCTCTACGAGAGCATCGCCAACGGCGACTATCCCGAGTGGGAGCTGGCGGTGCAGCTTTTCGACGAGGCGCTGGCCGAGAGCCTCCCCTACGATGTCCTGGACGCGACCAAGATCGTGCCGGAGGAAGTCGTGCCGCTGAAGGTCGTCGGGCGCCTCGTGCTCGACCGCAACCCGGACAACTTCTTCGCCGAAACCGAGCAAGTGGCCTTCTGCCCTGCCAACATCGTGCCAGGGATCGACTTCACCAACGATCCGCTGCTGCAGGGCCGGCTGTTCTCCTATCTCGATACGCAGAAGTCGCGGCTGGGCACGGCGAATTTCCACCAGTTGCCGATCAATGCGCCGAAATGCCCGGTCATGAATTTCCAGCGCGACGGCATGATGCAGATGGGGGTTCCAAAAGGCCGGGCCAATTACGAGCCGAACAGTCTGGCGGTGCACGGCGGCGATGGCGGACCCCGCGAGTGTCCGGTGACGGGATTTACCACCACATCGGAGAAGGCGGGGCGAAACCCCGATGGCGGCAAGCTCCGCGTCCGAGCCGAACTGTTCGCCGACCACTACAGCCAGGCCCGCCTCTTCTGGATCTCGCAGACCGACAACGAGCAGGCCCATATTGCGTCGGCCTTCGTTTTCGAGCTGTCCAAGGTGCAGGTCGAGACGGTGCGCTCACGCATGGTCGCCAGCCTGCGCAATGTCGACGAAAAGCTGGCGGTACGGGTCGCGGATGGCCTGGGCATTGATCTCCCGGAGAAAACCGCCGCCGCCCGCGAACCGGTGGAGCTCGACCCTTCGCCGGCGCTCTCGATCCAGAAGAACATGAAGGAGACGCTGCAGGGCCGGATGGTCGGCATCCTGATCGCCGATGGCTCTGACGAAGCGGCCCTCAGCAAGCTCAAGGACGCCCTGAGCGAAGCCGGGGCCCGGGCCTTCGTCGTCGCACCGAAGGTGGGCTCGATCCAGCTTTCCCGTGGAACCGAAACGAAGGCCGACGGTCAGCTCGCGGGTTCCCCCTCGCAGCTCTTCGACGCCGTCGCGGTGCTGCTCTCCGCCGAGGGTGCGGCGAAGCTGGTCAAGGAAGCCGCCGCGGTGCAGTGGGTGATGGATGCGTTCGGCCATCTGAAGGCGATCGGTCACACGCCGGAAGCCAAGCCCCTGCTGGACAAGGCCGGCGTCGAGACGGACGAGGGCGTCACCAAGCTGGGTGCCCCGTTCATCGAAGCGGCCGCGAAGCGGTTCTTCGCCCGTGAGCCGAACGTGCGGACGCTGGCGTAGCGGCCGTTACCATAAGCAAAGCGATCCACGGACGGGAGCAAACCTCGTCCGTGGATCGCCGCGCCCGCTCGTGCTCGCGACGACATGTATTCTCATTACCAGCGCGGGGGGCTTTGCCGGATGCCCGCGTGCGACATCCCGCCGACCACTACCGGTCGCCGTCAGGAATGCCCGGCCCCGGGGCAGCTTTGGTCCCGAGCAGTTTTCGCAGGTTATCGAAACCCTGCTCGTAGAACGTCTGCAGCGAGCGGCTGAGCTCGTTCTCCGGGACGTTGACTGGCCTGAACGTGGTCGACCATTCGATCGTCGACTTCTCACCTTCGCGCTGGACGGAAATCGTCGAACGGTAGTCGGTCAGCGGCAACGAACAGGTGACGACTGAATAGGTGTAGCTCTTGGCTTCGCCGTCGAACGTCTCGAGCCGCTCGGTGATTTCGGTACCATCGGCCAACCGGAGCCGGCGCAGTTGACCACCCTCCTCAAGGCTGCTGGTTTGTACGGCCGGATGCCAGCCAGGCAGTCCGTTCCAGCCTCCAACCAACCGCCAGACTTCCTCTGCCGGCGCGAAAACCTTGGTGGCAACCGTTACTTTGGTCATGACTGTCATCCCCTAACTCTCAGGATGCGGCCTCGTCAGCAGGTACGCCTTTGAGTACCCGCGACAACTATCGCCGGTTCAAGGAGCGTCGGTCGCCGGCCGCGAAACAGCCCAGCGCCAACCCTGACCGCCATTGCAGATAACGGCCGCCATCACCCGTCCGTTCGCAGCCTCCGGCCAAGCGGCACCTGACTGATCCAGCGGCGTCGGAGCGGACGGCGCCTCCGGCACAACGTCCTGTTGGGCCGTTTCAAGGATTCCTTCGACACCGCCAAGCGGTTCCGCAAACGCATAGAGCAGTTCCCGGCAGATGATCAGTTTGCCGAACTCCCGCACAACTTCCAGCCGTCCCCCGACCATGCCGAACGTCGCGTCGAACCAGGGATCTTCTACCGTCGCCCAGGTAACGACCTCGTTCACGGAAGCCGCTCCACCGGCCACCGCGATGGCCTGCTGGACGCGGGCCTGCTGCTGACCTTCCACATAGCCAACCGCCTCGGCAGCGGCGAACCGGGTCGCGATCGCGACCGCGACCCCGATGAGGGGGTTGGCGGTGAGCACTCCGGCTCCCGCACCGGCACCGAGACCTGCTGCTTCCGGTGCGAAGTCTCCGACGCCGGTGCAAGCAGAGGCCAGCAGACTCATCGTCAGCAGAGCCGGCGAAGCAAATCGCATAAGCTGTCTTATGCCTTGCCGGCACCCCCTCCGATCTGCTCGATGCCGGCCATGCGGAGCGCTGCCGTTACGTCGCGAATGGAGATAACGCCCACAACGGTTCCGTCCGCCATCACCGGCAAGTGTCGGAAGCGCCCTTCAGTCATGACCTCCAGTGCCTCCTGTATTGAACAGTCGACAGACACAGTCTCCGGCCGCCGGGTCATGACCTCTGCCAGGGCGGTTCTGTCAACGTCTCGGCCGACGGCCAGTACCCGCGTCAGGACATCGCGTTCGGTAAAGATGCCGATCAGATGCCGCCCCTCGACCACCGGCACGGCGCCAATCCCGCGCTCCGTCATGACCAGGACAGCCTGGCGAACCGTCGCCGAAGGAGGCTGCATCACGACATGCCGGCCTTCAATGAGCGAGGCTATGGACCTCTCGTTCATCTCGCCACTCCCAGGGGGGCCGCTTCTACGGGGATTTCTGCATGAACCATCTCACACTTGCGCGGGATTGTCAGTGTCGATGCGTCGGGCGCTGCTCCGGAGCCGGGCTGAAGGTGTAGATTGCCCGTCCCGTATCACACCGGCAGAGGAGCCGCTTCAACCGATGCCCTCAGCCTTGTTGAATCTCTGGTCGGGTCGCTTGCCGGCGGCAACGGCTTTTTGGCACTGCATGATTTTTTGGGGGTTCCTCATCAACCTCGGGTGCACCTTTGCTTCCCTGGCTGTGCTCGCTGCGACGGGCGCCGGGACGCTTCAGGGCTGGTCAGCCGTGCTTGCTTTGTTCTTACACCTGTTGCCCATTCCCTATGCCCTCGCGTGCCTGGTGGGGGTCTGGCGCAGCACCGCCCAGTCTGACGTCGGACCACAACCAAGACGGCTGATGCGGGCTGCGGCCGTCGGATGGACCCTCGCAATGGTTCTTGTCTGACCAGTGGCCGCCGGATTGCCTCCTTGTGCGAGCCGCCGGCAACCCCCAAATGCCTGGTGTTCTGGTCCGGGCCCCTCTGGCAGTCGAGGCGTTGGCTGCGATGTCGGACTTTCCGATGAGGTAAAGCGCAGACGCAGCGCCAAACACGACGGACGGACGGACGCACAATGGAATTCCTCGACGCGCTGCTGGCCGCGACCTTTCTTGGCAAGGCCGCCTGGATCTGGGTGCTGTTCCTCGGCATCGTTGCCGCTTTGCTGGCTTTTGATCTCGGGGTTCTGCACCGCACCAACCGCGAGATCGGCGTACGCGAAAGTCTCTGGCTCTCAGCGGGATACGTCGGCGTCGCCATGGCTTTCGGGGGATGGGTGTGGTGGTATCTCGGCTCGGAATCCGGCATTCTGTTTCTGACAGGCTTCCTGATCGAAAAGAGTCTGTCGCTCGACAACGTTTTTGTCATCGCCTTGATTTTTGGCTACTTCGCGGTGCCGAGGCGGTTCCACTACCGTGTTCTGTTCTGGGGCATCCTCGGCGCCATCGTACTTCGCGGGGTGATGATTGGTCTGGGCGCCGCGCTGGTCGAGCAGTTCTCTTGGATCCTGTGGATTTTCGGCGCGTTCCTGCTCTTCAGCGGCGCGAAGATGCTGTTCATGGGCGATCATAGCCCGAACATCGCCGACAACGTGCTCTTGCGCTTTCTCAAAAGGCGGCTGCCCATCACCGAGGACTTCGCCGACGGGCGCTTCTGGGTCCGCGCGCCCGATCCGGCAACGGGCACTGTGGTTCGCTATGCAACGCCTCTGTTCCTTGCATTGTGCATGGTGGAATTCGCCGACCTGATCTTCGCCATCGACAGCGTGCCGGCGATTTTCGCCATCACGACTGATCCTTACATCGTCTACACCAGCAACATCTTTGCCATTCTCGGCCTGCGGGCGCTGTTCTTCGCGCTGGCGGCGATGATTAATCGCTTCGCGTATTTGAAATACGCCCTGGCTCTGGTGCTGATCTTCATCGCCGGCAAGATTTTTTATGCTCAGATCTGGGGCAAGCCCGATCCGGCAATTTCGCTCGCGGTGACGTTTACCCTTATCGTCAGCGGCATCGTCTTCTCACTACTGCGTTCAAACGCCAACCGGCGCGCAACCTCGACCGGAAAGGCCTGACCCGCCGGCGCCGCAGAGGACGGTCGCCGGGAGCTTGAAGGGCTCATCCAGGACCAAGGTTGAACCGCGATACCGGTGAGAAGCGCTTGTCAAAGCCAATGCGCTCCACTAGCGTCCGCCAGCGCTTGGGCGGCAACGCCTCAGAACAACAAAGCAAAGTCGGGCGGCAGGGGCAGGGAAACGCATTCCTCGCGGTTTTGCGGTGTTGGATCGGGTGTTCGACAACCGTGACGCGGAACGGAGTTCCAGGCCCTCCACCGGACCACGCACAGGGAGCTTCGCCCATGGACCGACGGTCGGGACGATGTTGGCAACCGCTTCGCCTGCATGTGCTGTCAAGACGAATGGATCCCTCGAACGGCTGCCGCAGCAGCGACATCGCTTTCGCCCCAGGAGGTGAGCATCATGGCGACTGATGAGCACACGTGCCAAGCGATCATGACCTCCCATCCCATTTCGATCCGGCAACACGAGACCGTGGAACAAGCACTGCACCTGCTGATGCAGCATAAGCTGCTCGCCCTTCCGATCGTCGAAGAGGATGGGCGGTATATCGGCATGTTCCTGCGCTCGAGGCTCGTCGCGATGCTGCTGCCGCGCATCGTCCAGCTCGAAGAGCGCATCCCAGAGGTCGGAAGGTTATTGGAAGTCGGTTTCCTCACGGACAGCATCGCCGATGTGCAAAACCGTTTCCGAGAGGTCGCCGGCAGGCCGGTCAGCGAGTATGTGCAGACCGATACCCCGGTTTTGCGGCCGAGCACGCCGATCATGAATGCGGTTCTGTTCCTTTATCGGGCGCGGACGTACCTGCCGGTCGTCGATGAGGCCAGCGGCCAGTTGTTGGGGGTCGTCTCGACGTGGGATGTCCTCGGCAGAATTGCGGGCAAGTGATTCTGAACCGGCGAAGAACTGAACACGCCGTGACTTTTCGGGAGGGGAAGATGGCACTCGGAGGACAGGTAACGCCATGACCGCAATGTGGACGGCTGTGGCGGTTCTGGCCGCCACCTATGCTGCGGTGATGAGCGAGAAGCTCAACCGCTCGATCGTCGCTCTGCTTGGCGCCCTTATGATGATCGTCCTCGGCATTCTGTCCCAGGAAGAGGCGATCGAGGGGATCGATTTCAACACCATCGGCCTGCTGGTCGGGATGATAATCATCGTCTCGATCACCCGAAAGTCGGGCGTTTTCGAGTACCTCGCGATCTGGTCGGCTAAGAGGGTCAAGGCCAGTCCGGCAGGAATTCTCGCCATGCTCGCTGTGGTGACGGCGGTGATGTCGGCGTTCCTGGACAACGTCACCACCGTGCTGCTGGTCGTGCCGGTGACCCTCGTGATTACCGAGCAACTGAAGGTCGACCCCTATCCTTTCCTGTTTTCCCAGATTGTAGCATCCAATATCGGCGGTACGGCGACGCTGATCGGCGATCCGCCGAACATCCTGATCGGGACCCAGGTCGGGCTGTCGTTCAACGACTTCGTTGTAAATCTCGCGCCGGTCATCATCGTCGTGCTGATCGTGCATGTCCTGTCGATGCATGTCTTGTGGGGCCGCAAGATGACGGCCGCGCCTGACGCGATGGCGAAGGTGATGGCGTTTGACGAGCGCAGAGCGATCACCGACCACCGCCTGCTGAAACAGGCGCTCGCGGTTCTGGCGATCGTGATCGCCGCTTTCGTCTCCTCCCGCCACATCGGCCTGGAAGCCGGAGCCATCGGCATGGCAGGCGCCGCCTTCCTGATGCTGCTGGACAACGTTGGCCGCTCGTCCGAACACCAGACGGAAAACATTACCAAAGTGTTCGGCGAGGTGGAGTGGATCACCATTTTTTTCTTTGTCGGCCTGTTCATGGTGATCGCCGGCGTCGAGCACACCGGAGCCTTGAAGCTGCTCGCAGACCAGCTTGTGGCAGCAACCGGCGCCGACCTCCAGGTTACCGGTTTGGCGGTCATGTGGGCCTCTGCGGTCCTCTCGGCAATCGTGGACAACATCCCGTTTGTTGCCACGATGATCCCCCTGATCAAGGCGATGGCACCGAGTTTTGGTGGTCCCGACGGCCTGATGCCCCTGTGGTGGGCGTTGTCGCTGGGTGCTTGCCTGGGTGGGAACGGAACGCTCATCGGCGCGTCGGCCAACCTCACCGTCGCCGGCATTGCTGAGCGCAACGGTATTCCCTTCCGCTTTCTGCGCTATACCAAGATCGCCTTTCCACTGATGATCCTTCACGTCGCCATTTGTCACGTCTACCTGCTCTGGCGTTATCTCTGAGACTCCGCCAGCGTGCGGCGACGCCAGCCAGACGGTCACCCCAGTGCGAAAATCCGGTCGCACACATCGGCCCGAGTGTGCGCCCAAATGAGGCAGTGAAGAATGATTGAGCACGAAGCGGGGCATGCCTCCAACGTTATATTCGGCCTCGATCCCCTGTTAGCGGCGACCGCCTTGCTGGTGGCCGTCTACGCGGTGATCATCAGCGAGCGCGTCAACCGGGCGGTCATCGCGCTGATCGGCGCAATGTTGATGATCTGGTGCGGCATCCTTAATCAGGAGCAGGCGCTGGAGGGGATCGACTTCAACACCATCGCCCTGCTCGTCGGGATGATGATCATCGTTTCAATTACACGGAAATCCGGCGTCTTTGAGTTTCTCGCCATCTGGTCTGCCAAAAAGGTGCAGGCCAGCCCCGCCGGGATTCTGGCGATGCTTGCCGTGGTGACCGCACTGCTTTCGGCGATGCTCGATAATGTTACCACTGTTCTGCTCGTTGTTCCCGTGACGCTGGTCGTTACCGAGGAATTGAAGGTCGATCCTTACCCGTTCCTCTTTTCACAGATTCTCGCTTCGAACATCGGCGGTACGGCAACCTTGATCGGCGACCCGCCGAACATCCTGATCGGAACCCAGGTCGGCCTCACGTTCAATGATTTCGTTGTCAACCTGGCGCCCGTGGTGTTGGTCGTGCTCGTCGTGCACGTGGCGCTTATGCACCTCATTTGGGGCCGGCGCTTGAAGGCGGCGCCAGCCGAGAGAAACAAGGTGATGGCCTTCGAGGAACGCCGGACCATCACCGACGTAAGGCTGTTGAAGCAGTCGTTGAGCGTCATCGCCGTGGTCATCGTTACCTTCGTCTTCGCACGTCAACTCAACGTCGAAGCCGGCGTTATTGCGTTGAGCGGCGCGGCGGCGCTGCTGGCGCTCGACAACGTCGGCAAGTCGGCCGAAAAGCAGACCGAGAACGTGACCCACGTCTTTGGCGAAGTCGAATGGATCACGATCTTCTTTTTCGTCGGCCTTTTCATCGTCATAGCCGGTGTCGAACACTCAGGTTTGCTGCAGATCCTGGCGAATGAGCTGGTGTCGCTTACCGGCGGTGATTTGCGGGTCACCGGTCTTGCCATCATTTGGGCATCCGCCGTGCTGTCAGCGATCGTCGATAACATCCCGTTCGTGGCGACAATGATCCCCCTGGTCAAGGCGATGGCGCCGACCTTCGGGGGTCCGGAGGGCTTGATGCCGCTGTGGTGGCACTTTCGCTGGGAGCCTGTCTTGGCGGAAACGGAACGCTGGTCGGGGCGTCGGCCAATTTGACTGTCGCCGGCATCGCCGAACGCAGCGGGGTTCGCTTCCCGTTCGTCAAGTTTCTAAAGCTGGCGTTTCCGCTGATGCTTCTGCAGGTGGCGATCGCGCAGGTTTACCTGGCGTGGCGTTACCTGTAGGCCAGCCCCCGCAGTTGCGCGGTGATGCGCTGTGTTCCCATCTGGCTCGCTTCACCTCCGGCTGGTGAGCGCAGACTCAGATTTCGACCAGCCTGTTCGACAACTCGTTCTCGTCATCGGGGCGCCGCGGCAACTTTTCCGCCAACACCTCGGTGCATGCTGCGATGGCTTCAACAAAGCCGTCGGCGATGCGCTGCTGCCGCACCGCCTCGCCGAAGTGGGCGACGATATCGCTCCACACTGCGTCCGGCACCACTTCGCGAACGCCTCGATCGGTTAGGACTTCCACATAGTGCTCGCAGGCGGAAACGAAGAACATAACGCCGGTGCGGTCGCGCGTTGCCGCCAGCCCGAGATCAAGAAACATCTGGTGGGCGAAAATGCCGGCGCGGTGACGCTGGACGGCGCGGGGCACCAGTCGATGGCGCAGCGGCCGCCAGGTCAGCAGCAGATAAAGCACAATGAAGACGACAACCTGCCCGATGTAGAACTCGGCAACCGTGAGCCGGATCGGCAAGGGAATCAACAGGACGACGCCTGCGACCAGCAGGGTCGCCACCGCGGCGAGGAGGGTCGGCAAAAACAGATACTCGCCGCAATCACGAGCAATCACGGTGACGAGTTCGGCTGAAGTCCGCTGCTCGGCATCGGCAATCGCCGTCTCGATGCGTTGCCGGTCGATTTCGTCGAGGAAGGCCATCCTACCAGTCTCCCGACGCGCCACCGCCGCCGAAGCTGCCGCCCCCTCCACCGAAGCCACCGCCCAAACCTCCGCCGCCTCCTCCGCCCCAACCGCCGCCAAGTCCGCCACCGCCGATAATGATGGGCGGAATCACCCGGCCACCGCGACGTCCGTAGGGCCGCCCGGCGAAACCTCCTGGCCCGGCGCCCGGCCCACCGCCCCCGCGGTTGCGGTGAGCCAGCCAGACGAGCAGAACAAAGACCCCCAACAGCAGCAGCGGAAGCAGACTCGATGCCTCGGGCTCGCTGCGCGCCGGCTGTTTCGCCAGCGGTTCGGCCTCGTCGGCCAGCATTTTCAATATTGCGCCGGTGCCGGCAACGATGCCGGGACCGAACTGTCCGGAGCGAAACGCGGGCAAAATGATCCGCTCGATGATCAGCCGGCTGGCGGCATCCGTGAGAACACCTTCCAGGCCGTAGCCGACCTCGATCCGTACCTTCTTCTCCTTGGGAGCCACGATCAGCAGCGCGCCGTCGTTCTTGCCCTCCCGGCCGATTCCCCAGGCGCGACCGAGCTGATAGCCGTAGTCTTCGATCGAGGTTCCCTGCAACGAGTTCAGCGTCACCACGACAACCTGATTGCCCGTCGCGTCCTCATGAGCCTTGAGGGCCTCGTCCAGGCTCTGCCGCTCCGCCTCGGTCAGCAAATTGGCCTCATCCACGACGCGGCCCGAAAGCGCCGGGAACTGCAACGCTGCCCAGGCTACACAGGCTGCCCCCACCGCCAGCACGACCGCGACGACAAGCGGCAGGAATGCTCCCGCCTTCAGGCGCCGCAGCCGCGGCATGACAGCGGCCTCAGAACTTGACCGTCGGCGGTGTTTGCGCGCCCTCGTTGGCAGCGAACGTCTGCATCGGCTCATGTCCCGCGTACAGCGTCATTGCCCACAGCCGGCCGGGGAAGGTCTTGAGCTCGGTGTTGTAGACGCGGACCGCCTCGATATAGTCGCGCCGCGCCACTGAAATCCGGTTCTCGGTCCCTTCGAGCTGCGACTGCAGGGCCAGGAAATTCTGGTTTGCTTTCAAGTCCGGATAGCGCTCGACCACGACCATCAGACGCGACAGGGCCGACGTCAGCGCAGCCTGATTCTGCTCGAAGGCCTTGAATGCGTCGGGGTTGGTCAGCACGTCCGGCGGCAAGGTTGTCTGGGCGACCTTTGAGCGCGCCTCGATGACCGCCTGGAGGGTTTCCTTTTCGAAACTGGCGGCGCCCTTCACCGTCTCGACGAGATTCGGGATCAGGTCGGCGCGGCGCTGGTACTGATTTTGTACCTGCGACCATGCGGCCTTGGCCTGTTCCTCGAAAGTCGGGATGTTGTTAACGCCGCAGCCGGATAACATAAGGGCAAGCAGCAGCATCAGCGCGCCGCGCATTGGCATCCGTGACATTTGCATGGTGGCGACGGTCATCGTCCTGGGCCTCCCCGCCGTATTCTGCCTCGCCGGTTGAACAAGGCTTAGCGCATCCGCGCTTTCGGTGCAACTGCGCGGACGGGGACCAGCCAAATGCACTCGCTTTTGGCTGTATTGCTTGCGGCCCCATGCTTGCGGCCCTGGCTACAACAAGCCGCGCCTCAGCAGGTCGCTTTCCACGGCGCCTGAGACCGCGCGACCAACCCTTCGCGTGATCATGTCTGCGGCGATCGCCCCAAGCGTGCGGTTGACCAATCGCCGATCGCCGATGCCGGCGCGCATCAGCAGAGCCCGGACCAGTTCGGGGACCACGAGGTCGGCTCGCCGCTCGATCAGAGCGCAGACAGGGTTGAAGTCAGTCCTGCGGTTCAGCTTCGGCCAGGGGCGGCGCGGGATCTCGGCGCGAACCGATGGCATAAGCGGGACCACCGGCATAAGGTCCCGGCGCTTGATCGTGTGGCCCCAGCGGTCGATCGCCGTCGGGTGGTACGGCTCCAGCGCATTCATCTGACGGAGACGCTCGACCGAGGGCGCGACAATGGGATTGTCGATATGCAGGTGGAAGTGATCGGCGAGGAATTTCTGACAGTTGCGCCGGCCGAGTTGAAAGTCATGCATTCGGAACTGTTCGTGCAAGAAACCGGCGAAACCCGACAGTCCGCCCGAAGCCAGTTCTCCTTCTCCGGGACGCATGGTTTCTCGTTTCGGCGACAGCAGGTAGCGCGTTCGCACGTTCTCGTCGAGCGCCCGGATCAGTTCGTCCGGTCGGAACGCGGCCTGTGCCCGCAGGACCGGGATCAGCGACATCAGGGCGCCGAAGACGTCCGGGGGAGCCTCCAGCCCGCCGGATCTGTGGCCTGCGTCATTGGGAAAGGGATCGACCAACAGGAGCGCGTGGTCGCTGGTGTGGCCATCGGCCATGGCCCGCGTGCCCCCGCCACGCCCCAGCACTCTGCGCACATGTTCCAGCGGCTCGTTATTCAACAGGCCACCGTCTATGCACCAGAAGTCGAAACCGCCGTCATTGGCGTCCGGCAAATCAATTTCGACGGCGAGAGCGGCGGATGCGGCGCGCCACTCGCGGCCTTGGTACACACTGGTCGGATTGCGGAAACGCCTGGCCGGGAAACCGCAGGGAAAGGCAGAGGTGGCCAAGGCCGCATCCCGCAGGCTGTCCCAGCCGTCCTGAGCGGGGTCGCCAACGGTGGCGGGCCAGTTTACCGGGATCGCCCCAGGGGGGACCGGGGCGGCAATCCCGGGGCCGGAATTGACGATGGCAAAGTGTGCGTAGTCGCTGTGGCTCGTGACCACATGGCCGCGGCGTTCCTCGTCCGCGGTCATCCGGATGACATAGGGAATGCCGCGGATGTTGGTGAGGGAGAGGAACAATTGCAGGGGATTGGCGAAGAACGGCGGCGGTTCGGGCGGCGAACTCGAAAGTGCCGCCCGCACGTCGGCTACGGCTGCATCGGCAATCTCGGCGAGGCCCGAGCCGTTGAGTAACGAGGGGATGTGCGTGGGCCGGCTGAAAAGGTCGTCAGACGCCAGCAGGCGCTTGATGTCGGTTTCAAGCACCCAGCACCGGTAGAGAAGATTGCGTGTCGCATTCTCCGCCTCGGCCGCTGCCGTTACAGTCTCGAGGCGCCTTATCGGGAAGTGGCCGGTGAACGGCAGCATCGCCAGCAGCGACGCAACGATGCCCCCCGCCGATGTGCCCGCAGCGACGCGGATGACGACCTCGTGGTCGGGAACGGAAGCATCACCGCGCCGCTTGGCGGCCTCCCACTCGCCCAATGCCTCGATCAGAAAATCGACGACCCCAGCCGCATAGGCTCCGGCTGAGGCTGCCCCGGCTAACGCCAGACCCAACTCGAACCGGCGCGAGCAGCCGCTTGCCTCGTTCATCCGGGCTCACCTCAGCCATGTGGAGCTGCGAGACGGTGCTCGCTCTCACGACGCAAAGGCCACTGCCCCGCCTCCCAAGTATGGGTAAATAGTCCTATATAGGATGTTTGTCAAGAAGTGCCCGTCAGCCGCCCCCGCGACCGTCGATCGCCACCGACTTGATGACAGCGAAGACGCGGGAACCAGGAGCAAGGCGAAGCCTCTCCGCAGAAAAGGACGTAATGCGGGAGACCAGCTGTGCCGCGCCGATATCAAGCCCGATGTCGGCATGGGCATCCGCCAGACGAACTTCTCTGACAACGGCCGGCAGCACATTCAACGCGCTGAGGTCCAGGGGTTCAGAGGCGGCCAGCATGACGTCCCTTGCGCGAATGCGAATCCGCAGACGCTCACCCGTCGCCTCCACCACGCGGGGAACTACCAACGCGCCGCCGTCAAAGACGAGGCGGGTGAGGGAGTGGGCCTCTTCGTGTGACGCGACCGTAACGGTAATGGCCGCACCGGCCTCATAGGGACTGTCGGGCGGGAAGAGATCGAGCCGGGCCAGGACCGTCGCAACGCTGCCACAAGCAGCCACCCGGCCTTGATCGAGAACGACCAGCGTGTCGGCCAGCCGTGCCACTTCATCCAGCGAGTGGCTGACCCAGACAATCGGAATTTCCATCTCGTCCCGAAGCCGCTCGACATACGGAAGGATCTCGGCCTTACGACCGGCGTCAAGCGAGGCGAGGGGCTCGTCCATCAACAACAGCCGTGGCTGCGACAACAGCGCGCGGCCGAGGGCCACGCGCTGCTTCTCCCCGCCCGACAGGGCATGGGGACGGCGTGACAGCAGAGCTTCGATGCCGAGCAGTGCGACGACCTGGTCCAGGCTTATTCGGCGGTCCGCGGCCGGAGCACGGCGATACCCATACAACAGGTTTGCCCGGACGGATAAGTGCGGAAACAGCCGCGCGTCCTGGAAGACCCAACCGACCCGCCTGCAGTGAAGCGGCAGGTCGATGCCGGCGCTTGCATCGAAGAAGGTGGTCTCACCGAGACGAACGTGCCCCTCTTGCGGTTTTATGAGACCTGCAATCAGGGCGATGATCGAGGACTTGCCCGAGCCGGACGCTCCGAACAGCGCTGTCACGCCGACGGCAGGCCCTGCAAACGCCACGTCGAGGCTGAATTGGCCAAGCCGGCGAACAACGGCAACATCAAGCATCAGGTTGCGGACCGCTCACCCGCCACCAATCAGCCGCTGCGCCCGCCGCCCCGCAATCTCGGACAGCACCAGCCCCGCGAGGGCGAGGGCGATCGACAAGCCCGCAAGGCGCGCCGCCGCCGCTTCGTTTCCAGGTGTCTGGATCGCCGAATAGATGGCCAGAGGCAAGGTCTGGGTCTCGCCCGGAATATTCGAGACAAACGTGATGATGGCACCGAACTCGCCAAGGCTGGCAGCGAAGGCCGTTATGGCGCCGGCGATGATTCCGGGAAGGATGAGGGGCAGAGTGATCGTCACGAACGCGTCAAAGCGGCTGGCCCCGAGAGATCGCGCCGCGGCGGGAAGGGTCGGATTCACGCCTTCCAGAGCCAGCCGCATCGCCCGCACCTGGAACGGAAAGGTCACCACCCCTGCGGCAAATGCAGCACCGGTCCAGTGGAAGATCAGCCGAACCCCGAATGTATCAAGCAGCCAGGCCCCAACCGGGGCGCGGGTGCCCAGTGTGACCAACAAAAGGTAGCCCATGACCACGGGAGGAAGAACCAAGGGCAGGTGGACGAGCCCGTCGACAAGCAATTTGCCCGGAAAGCGGCCCCGCGCGAGGAGGAGCGCAGAGAGCAATGCCAGCGGCAGCGCGCCGACAACGGCGACGAAGGCGATCCGCAAGCTCAGCAGGAGTGCTTCGATCTCGACGGGCGTCAGCGGCATGACGGGACGCTATCCGGCGGGACCAAGCCAGACGAAGCCGAACTGGCGGTAAACCGTCGCCGCCGCGCCAGCGGTCAGATACTGGAAAAAGCTGCGGACAGCGGGCGTATCGTGACCAGCCACGATGGCAAAGGGGTAAACGACCGGCGCGTGGCTTTCCGCCGGAAACGTGCCCACGATCTTGACTTTGGGACTGGCCTTCGCGTCAGTGGCGTAGACGATCCCGAGCGGGGCCTCTCCGCGCTCAACCAGCGCCAGCGCCGAGCGGACGCTGTCGGCCCGCGCCAGCAGCGGCTCCGCCGCAGGCCAAACCTCAAGCGATCGCAAAGCCTGTTCGGCGTAGAGTCCCGCCGGCACATGTGCCGGATCGCCGGTCGCCAGCCGATTGCCCGGCCCCACAAGGGCAGCGATGTCGAAGCCCCTGGTGATCTCGACCGACTGGAGCGCACTGTCGGCGGGCGCGATCAGCACGAGGGCATTGCCGAGAGGTTCGACACGGCTACCGGGCACGATCAGGTTCTTGCCCGCCAGATAATCCATCCACTCCGGGTTCGCGGAGGCAAAAATGTCGGCCGGCGCGCCAGCCTCTATCTGTCTGGCAAGCGTTGACGATGCGGCGAAGGAAAAGCGGATGTCGGCCCCTCCCTGCTGACGGTACTGAGTCGCCAGCGCCTGGAAGGCGTCGGTCAGGCTCGCGGCGGCAAAAACAGTGACACTATCGGGGTCGGCGGCACGCACCACACCGGCGGGTGTACCGACGACCGTCGCTATAATCAGTGCGAAACCGATCAGGCGGTTGCGCAGCAGCAGCGAGTCCATCCGCTTCATCCTTTTCTCCACGATCGATTTCAGCATGGCGTTATAGCCGCCGGGATATAACGCATCAAGCCGGCCTCAATGGCAAGCTGCAAGAAAGCTGCCACGCTCGGGGTTCGAAGCTTCGACCTGACAGATCGCGGACTTGTCAATCTCGCAGAGCTTATGGATCCTACGCCCCGAGAGCGGGAGACTGGCGATGCAGGCACGGCAGGGTCAGCGTTTTGTAGGCTCCGCCGTCGCACCAGTGCCACGGCGCGGGCAGGGAGCATTCTCACCGGGCGTCCGGTTGGCACCCACAGGCATTGGCTGACTGGGCGTGCGTTACCTTGGCGGAAGGCTGTTTCAGGCGCTGATCGTTCTGCTGGCGATGTCCTTCGTCATCTATGGGCTGATCGGCCTCATGCCGGGCGATCCGGTCGACCTGATGATCAGTGCCGACCCGCGGATGACAAGCGAGGATGCTGCCCGCCTGCGCGCCATCTACGGGCTCGATCAGCCGCTCGCCGATCGCTGGGCCGCGTGGCTTGGTGCGGCCCTGTCGGGTGACCTGGGGTGGTCCCGACTTCAGGCGCAGCCGGTGCTGGACGCATTGACGCCGGCACTGGGCGAGACCGCCGTGCTGATGGGAGTGTCGCTGGCCCTGACGATTGCTCTCGCTCTGCCGGCGGGGATAGCGGCCGCGCGGCGGCCGCATTCCGCTCTCGATCGTGCGGTCGGCCTCCTCGCCTTTCTTGGTATCTCGACGCCGCCCTTCTGGCTCGCCCTGCTGCTGATCATCGCGTTCGCCGTCCATCTGGGTATCCTGCCGGCCGGAGGAGCCGGGATCGGCGGCGGCGTCCTCGATCAGTTGCGGCATCTGGTGCTGCCGGTGCTCGCGCTGACCTTGGCGGGAGTTGGCGGCTACGTACGCTACGTCCGTGCGGCGATGCTGGAGACGCTGGGTCGCGACTGGATCCGCACCGCTCGTGCAAAAGGGGTGGGCGAGCGCCGGTTGCTGCTGCACCACGCTTTGAGGCCGGCAATGGTCCCGGTGATCACCCTGATCGGCATCGATTTCGGCACCCTGTTCTCCGGCGCCCTCGTCGTCGAAACGGTGTTCGCGCGGCCGGGTATGGGCCGGCTGATCTACGACGCCATCCTCGGCAACGACTATAACCTGGCGCTGGCGGCACTGATGCTGGCAACGTTCGTTACGCTGCTCGGAAACCTGCTCGCCGACCTGGGCCTGGTGCTGCTGGACCGGCGGCTCCGTCTCGGGGAGGGCGCGCCGTGAGTGCCGCCTCTTCGCCGCTGGTCCTGGCCGGTCGCCGCTTTCTGAGCCAGTGGGGGGCCACCGCGGCGATGCTGACCCTGGGAGCGCTCGCCGCCTCGGTCATGGCAGCGCCGGTGGTCTCATCCACGCTTGGCATCGACCTCCAGGCGGTCGATCTGATGAACCGTTTCGCTCCGCCGTCGCCCTTGCATCCTCTCGGCACCGACGACCTCGGTCGCGACGTGCTGCTCCGATTGCTCGAGGGCGGTCGCGCCAGCCTGCTCGTCGGACTGTTCGCAGCGTTGGGTTCGGCAGCGATTGGCACCCTCATCGGGCTCGTTGCCGGTTACTTCGGCGGACGGGTGGACGCAGTGCTGATGCGGCTGACCGATGCCCTCCTCGCGCTGCCGCTGCTGCCTTTACTGATCGTCCTGGCGGCCATCGATCCCGCCAAACTCGGGCTGCCCGAAGCTCTCGTCTTTTCCGACTTTGCCGGGCTCACGCGCATCGTCATCATCGTCTCGCTGTTTGGCTGGACGACAGTCGCGCGGCTGGTTCGCGCCGAGGCGCTTCGTCTGCGGGAAGAAACGTTCGTTTTGGCGGCGCGTGCCCAAGGCGCCGGCTCCGCCCGAATCATGACGTTGCACATTCTCCCCAATCTGGCCTCACCGATCATTGTCGCGACGACACTGGCCGCCGGCAACGTCATCCTCTTGGAGGCGGTCCTCAGCTTCCTCGGCCTTGGGATCCAACCCCCCACGCCGAGCTGGGGCAATCTGCTGACCAATGCCCAGGAACTGGTCTGGACGGCACCGACACTGGCAATCTGGCCCGGCCTTCTCATTCTCGTCACCGTCGTCTCCCTGAATATCGTCGGCGACGGCCTGCGCGAGGCGCTTGATCCGCGCCGCGCTACCGGGTAAGTCAAGCCGCCCGGCCATGGATGGGCCAGCGGCTTGTCGAAGCCTCCCCATCTCAGGGGCTCTCCTGCCCCCGCGGCACCGAACCCCCGGATTCGCTTTTGCCTGGAGGCTCCCGAAATGACTGCCACCGCGTACGATATCAAAGACCCGTCGCTCGCCGAGGCGGGCGCAAACCGCATCGAGTGGGCGTTAACCGAGATGCCGGTCCTGCGCACGCTGATGGACCGATTCGATCAGACCCGTCCGCTCGAAGGCGTTCGCATCGCCGCCTGTCTGCACGTCACCGCCGAGACCGCGAACCTCGCCAGGG
>DAIQPV010000337.1:0-3268 GCA_036787145.1 Rhodospirillales bacterium | reverse complement strand
GGTCGGTTTCATCACCGCCGGGATTAAGGCGGTGGCCGATACCGAGGTCGGCGACACCATCACCGAGGAGCGGCGCCAGGCGGCCGAAGCGCTGCCGGGGTTCAAGCCGTCCGTCCCGGTGGTGTTCTGCGGCCTGTTCCCCTCGGATGCGGCGGACTTCGAGGATCTGCGCGAATCGCTGGCAAAGCTCAGGTTGAACGATTCAAGCTTCCATTTCGAGCCGGAGAGCTCGGCGGCGCTGGGCTCGGGCTTCCGCTGCGGTTTTCTCGGCCTTTTGCACCTTGAGGTCGTCCAGGAGCGGCTGGAACGCGAGTTCAACCTGGATCTGATCGCCACCGCGCCGTCGGTGGTGTACCGGGTGACGCTCACCGACGACAGCGTCCTCGATCTGCACAATCCGGCCGACATGCCGGACATCGTTCGGATCAGGGGGATGGAGGAGCCTTGGATCCGGGCGACGATCCTTGTTCCCAATGACTACCTCGGCGCCGTACTGCAGCTGTGCACCGAGCGGCGCGGCGAGCAGGTGGAGCTGACCTACGCCGGCAGCCGGGCGATGGCTGTGTACCGCCTGCCGCTAAACGAGGTGATCTTCGATTTCCACGACCGGCTGAAATCGATCACGCGCGGCTACGCCAGTTTCGATTACGAGGTGGACGGCTTTCGCGAGGGCAATCTGGTCAAGGTCCAGATCCTGATCAACGCCGAACCGGTGGACGCGTTCTCGTTCATCTGCGACCGCGGCCAGGCGGAAGGGCGCGGCCGCGCCATCTGCGCCCGCCTGAAGGACCTCATCCCCCGCCAGCTCTTCAAAATTCCGCTGCAGGCGGCGATCGGCGGCAACATCGTCGCGCGGGAAACGATCAGCGCGTTGCGCAAGGACGTCACCGCAAAGTGCTACGGCGGCGACATCACCCGCAAGCGCAAGCTGCTGGAAAAGCAGAAGGCCGGCAAGAAGCGCATGCGCCAGTTCGGCAAGGTCGAGATCCCGCAGTCGGCGTTCATCGCGGCGCTGCGCATGGACGACGAGTAGGCTCTCTGCGTTCCGTGAGAATGAACACCGGGGCCGTCTGCACCGATGGCCGCACAGCGCTCAGGCGACGAAGGCCGACAGCATCGGCCGACGCTCGACATGCTTTTTCACGGTCGCTTTCAGGCTGTCCACGGACGCGGCATAGTGCGCCGGCGACAGATCGCCCCGGACCATGGCGAACCGCAGATAAACGGCGTAGGTGGCCAGGACGTCGCTCAGGCAATAATCCGCAACCTCGCTGAGCTTCCCGGACTGAACGTAGGTCTCCACCTGACTGCCGTCGATGCCGCCGATCTTGACCGGGACGTCGGCCAGCGCCGCCATCTCCGCCAGACTGGGCTTGGGCGAGGCGCCATAGCCGGACAATACGTCGCAGAGGTCGACGTGATCGTGACCGAACCGCTGCCAGTAATCTCGGCGGAGGGCGCCGTGAAGCCCCGGCACCGGGACGCCGAGGGCGAATGCCCGATACCTTAAGAGGGGAAGATCGAAACCGTTGCCGCCGAAGGTCACCCAAAGAGGGCCGGCGCCGCGCGGGTCGAGCGGCAGGGTCTTGAAAAAGCCGAGAAGAACCTCCGCTTCCGTCTTTTCCCCGACCGATCGGCTGCCGATCTGATTGACTCCCCAGACGCCATTGTCTTCCCGCCGGGCGCTGAGCGTGGCAATGCAGACGATCTGGTAGATCGGCACCTTGAGGAACGCGGTCGTCGGATCTTCACCGTTGCGCGCATAGCGCTGGCCCAGTCGCTGCCGGGTTACAGCGGCCGGGGTATCCTCGGGCTCGCCCAGCAGCCGGCGTGCGGCTGCGAGGTCGGGGACGGCCTCGATGTCGAATACCACAAGCGTGGTCATCTAACGCTCCCGTGCCTTCGGCAATCAGCCCAATTCCGGCGGATGATGCCCGGCGGTGGACGATTCGCAAAAGCCCCGGCCACAAGGCGACCGGGGCGCTGCGTCTTACGCGGCAGGCGGTTCCGTCGTCAACCTTCGGAAGGGCTCCGGCGGAGTTTCCTCAGGGGCGGATTTCGACCATCTGAGCGCGCGCGCTCTGCTTCAGGCTCGTCGCCTGATCGAGAAGGCTCGGATTCCATGCCGCGATTGCCTGCTTTTCGGCCGCCAGCGCGCGGCGAAGGAGGGAGATCACGGTGGTGCTCGGGTAGAGCGCGACCGGGCCGCCGGTCAGGACCTGGATGGCGTCCTGGGTCTCGGAAGCGGCAATTTCCACCGCAGTCGTCGAGGCCTGTGGCGACGTGGCTGCAACGCGCTGTGCCAGCTGGTTGAACCGGTCGCCGTTTTCCATGTTGTTGAGAGCATTCAAGGTTCTGAGCAGCGCCGCGATCTTCCGGACTTCGAGGTCCAGAAGGTTGAACGGGATGCCTCCGGCTGCCGCAGAACGAGCGAACACCTCGGTATTGTAGAACGCAACGGCCAGTTCAATGGTCGAGACGACGTTGTTATGGAAGAACGGCGGCGTATCGGCGGCCTCGATGATCGACGGCGTGTTGAATTGGCCCTTTCCTCTGAAGGTCACGTCGTAATCGACCGCCGTACGGCACAGAACCTGCCCGCTTTCAACGCTGACCGGCTGGCCGCTGAAGCCCCCGTCGCCGGGGACGTTGCCGCCGGGCAGGCGGCAGGCCGGCATGTTCGGATGGCGGTTGGCGCCGATGGGAAAGAGGCGGCCGTTGCCGGCGCGGTCGTTCGCTCCGCCGTTCGCATGGCAGGTGTTGCAGCTGAGATTCTGGCCGCCGCGCACCGAATGGAACAGCGCCTTGCCCTGCTCGACGAAGGGATCGAGAAAGACCATTTCGTTGGGTCGCGGGCTGAGCGGCTGGATGTTGATCTCGCTCTGACGCCCCAGGAAAAGCTGGAACTGTTCGAGCGCGTCGAGTTCGGCATCCGTCGGAACGCGGTAGTCGCACACCGCCGGATCGAAGTCGGCGAGCGCGCAGCCGCGCCGCTGCAGCGTCCGGGGAAGATGCTGGGCGACGGCGCCCAGCGCAAAGCTGCGTAACGAGCCGTCTCCCGGCGAGCCGTCTCCGGACCAGCCGAGCAGATGGGTCCGCGGCAACGGCGTGCTTCCCTTGGAAATGGTCTGCGACAGCCCGAGGAGATGCGGCACCGCCCGCGAGACAGGGAGAACGTTGAAGCCGTCGATGTTGACGCGCACCAGCCCGAAATTCCGCAACATTTTGGGCTGCTCAAGTCCCCGCAGGCTGAGATCACGCTCCGAGA
>DAIQPV010000336.1:0-3321 GCA_036787145.1 Rhodospirillales bacterium | reverse complement strand
CCATCGCCTTCATCAAAGCGTCCACAACATCGTGGACGAAGACGAAGTCGCGGACCTGTTTGCCGTTGCCGTAGATTTCGATGGTGGAGCGTCGGGCAACAGCGTCGGCAAACCGTGAGATGACCCCGGAGTAGGGCGACGAGGGATCCTGCCGCGGTCCGTAGACATTGAAAAATCGCAGGCCGAGGCAGGGAATCTTATGCAACCGCGTGGCAACCGCGGCGTGAAGCTCGGACGCGAGTTTGTCCGCGCCATATGGCGACAACGGTGCTGTCTGCTCCAATTCATCGAGGAGCGGGACGCTCGGATTTCCGTAAACCGCCGCGGACGATGCGAAGACGACCGGAACCGGCGCCCCGTGGGCGGCGAAGCGGGCCGCGTCCAAAACGTTGACGGTTCCGCCAAGGTTGATCCGGCTTGTCCCCGTCCAGTCCGTCGTTGATCGGGCTACGGATGCGACCGCGGCGAGATGAAAGCAGGCGTCGACCCCCGACATGGCGCGCGCGACCACCGCAGGGTCAGCGACATCGCCTTCGAGGACCTCCGTCAGTGCCGGAACATTCGCGCGCTTGCCTGTCGATAAGTCATCGAGGACGCGCACGCGGGATCCGCCGGCGCATAAGGCCTCCACAAGATGAGAGCCGATGAAACCGCAGCCGCCTGTCACCAGAAACAACTCAGGACGCCGCCATTTGCTCCCACTTATCAACATTGACCTAGTATAATCTCCGCATCTAAAGATAACGCCGTGGTATGATCAAAATATCGCCAGGAACCATCTCAATATTGGCATCTATATCTCCATCCCTGACGAGATCGTCGAGGCGGACGATATATTGCTGATGCTCAGATCCGGAATTTCTGCTGACAACGGCGCGGTTACCGGACGCAAACTCGGTCAATCCACCAACGGATATCATGACGTCAAGCAACGTCATCCGGTCCCTATAGGGTATGGCCTGCGGTTTCTGCGCTTCGCCAATAACGCGGATCTGCTGATCAAAAGTGCCGGCGAACTTGGAGACGATGATCGTGACGATCGGATCACGGATATATTCGGAGAGTCGCTGCTCGAGATTTCTCGACAATTCGGTCGGTGTTTTGCCGGCCGCCTCGACATCTTCCACCAGGGGAACGGAGATGCGACCATCAGGGCGAACGGGGACTTCCCGGTTCAGCTCCTCATTGCGCCAGACAAAGAGCTGCAGCATGTCGCCGGGGCCGATCCGGTAGTACGCACCTTCGACTCCGGGCGCGGCGGCAGGGGCGGGGCGGGGACCGTTGCCGGCGCAGCCGGCGAGAAGGCAGGCGGCGAGGCAGGCATAGAGGGGGGTGCATCGCCCACGCGAGGCCCGCGGGCCGATGCGGATTGTCGCAAGCTGCTCAGAGAGCTTCGCAAATCCCAACAAGACACGCCCGGGCAGATTGCGTCGCATCGATCAACTCAGTGGCCGATGGGCGCTGTGGCCGGGCCGGACCTCGCCAAGCATGCTGACACCCGCAATTCGTTACCGACACCCAAAAGCGGTCGCGTCGAGCGGCCGTGTGGGGCTCATCAACCTTGCTTGGCCGTCCGTGCATCGTCTGCCCCGGAGAAAGTCGTACTTCTCGCCCCATCCCACTGGCTGATCTGGGTTATCCCTGACGGTTTCCGCCCGGCGCTCATCCGAAGGGGGATCGACCCTTCGCCCGACGACGCTCGTGCGCATTGACGATCTCTCAACGCGCTCGTTTGCGACTACCCTTGGGTTGCGTTCAGTTCGGGGGTGCTACCTCGGCTCGGAACCGCACGGCCTGAGTTGCAGGGGGTACGATACCGAATGGCGATCCGCGAAGACGTTCAACGGGGGCAGAACGTGAGTATTCCCCAGCCCGACCTGGTCAACCTCTACGGATGCACGATCGGCGACGACACCCGCGTCGGTCCTTTCGTCGAAATTCAGGCGGGCAGCCGCATCGGTGCGCGGTGCAAGATCTCGTCCCACAGCTTCATCTGCACCGGGGTGACGATCGAGGATGAAGTTTTCATTGGTCACGGCGTGATGTTCACGAATGACCTCTATCCGCGGGCGACGACGGAAGACGGCAAATGCCAGACCGCGGCTGACTGGACATTGACGCCGACAACAATCAGGCGTCGCGCGTCCATTGGCTCCAACAGCACCATTCTCGCCGGCGTGACGGTTGGCGAAGCCGCTCTTGTGGGCGCGGGCACGGTCGTTACCCGCTCGGTGCCGGACGGCGCCGTCGTTGCCGGAGTCCCAGCGCGCGTCATCGGCTACGTCGACGGGCCGGCCTGCAGCGGTCCGGCGGAAAGCAAGTTGGAGTCGGTGCGATGATTGGGATTGGTCTTCACGGCTTCGGTTACTGGGGCCCCAACCTGGCCCGCTGCGTGAGCGACACCGAGGGGTGTCGCCTGGTCAGCGTCTGCGATCCGGCGGCGGAATCGCTCGCCCGCGCCGGCCGCCGCTATCCGGCGGCCAAGCTGCTGACCGATTGGCGTTCCCTGGCGACCGATCCTGACGTGGACGCTGTCGTCGTTGCGACGCCGGTACGGAGCCACTACGAGCTGGCAGCCGCGGCGATCGCGGCCGGCAAGCACGTCCTCGTCGAGAAGCCGATGACGTCAACGGTCGACCAAGCCCAAGCGCTGATCGACGCAGCCGATCGCGCCGGTGTCGTCCTTATGGTGGATCACACGTTCGTCTACACGCCCGCCGTGCAGAAGATCGCCGAGATTGTCGCGTCCGGTGATCTGGGCCAAGTTTATTACTACGACTCGATGCGGGTTAATCTGGGCCTGTTCCAGAGTGATGTGAACGTGGTGTGGGATCTGGCGGTGCACGATCTGGCGATCCTGCGCTTCATTCTCGATGACCACCCGGTCGCCGTCTCCGCCACCGGGTCAAGCCACGTGCCCGGCCGTCCCGAGAACATGGCGCACGTGACGCTGTACTACGGCAACGGCACCAATGCCCATCTCAGCGTCAACTGGTTGGCGCCGGTGAAGGTCCGGCAGACGCTGGTGGGCGGAAGCCGCAAGATGATCATCTATGACGACCTTGAACCGAGCGAGAAAATCAAGGTTTACGACCGGGGGGTCCGGGTCAGCGGCAGCGCCGAGGAAATTCGCGACGCCCGCGTGTCTTACCGGATGGGCGACATGTGGGCGCCTTGCCTCGGCACCAAGGAAGCGCTGCTGACCGAGATCGAACATTTCGTTGCCTGCATCAGGGACGGGACGGTCCCGCTGACCGATGGACAGATGGGCCTGGGAGTGGTGGAGACGTTGGAAGCGGCCGGCCGATCGATGCGCCGCCG
>DAIQPV010000335.1:0-3361 GCA_036787145.1 Rhodospirillales bacterium | reverse complement strand
GCCATCACGCTTCCCGGGGCATGCGGGCCGGAGCGCTGATTGATCTCGATGAGGCCGAGGCGACGATCCGCACCACCGTCGAGGCGGCGGAGCGAATGGCCGGTGAAAATATCCGGGGCGTCGTCGTCAACGTCTCGACCGGCACGCCGCGCTCGCGGATGGTGGCCTACGAGGTCTCTGTGGCGGGCCACGAAATCGGCGAAGCGGACCTGCGCCGTATTCTCGACCCTGCCGGCTTTGCCAGCGCCATTCCGACCGACCACGACGTCGTCCACGTCATCCCGGTCGGATATTCGGTGGACGGTTGCCGCGGCGTGCGCGACCCGCGCGGGATGTTCGGCCAGCGGCTGGGCGTCAACCTCCACCTGATCACCGCGGCATCCGGTGCCGTGCGCAATGTCGCCACCTGTGTGACGCGCTGCCATCTGGAAGTAGAAGGTAAAGTGGTGTCCCCGTACGCCGCGGCGCTCGGTTGCCTGGTGGACGACGAAACCCAGCTTGGCATCACCCTGATCGACCTGGGAGGTGGCACCACGTCGGTCGCCGTATTCTTTGACTCCGAGTTGATCTACACGGACAGCATTCCGCTCGGTGGCCTGCACGTGACCCGCGATCTGGCACGCGGGCTGTCAACGCCGGTCACCCAGGCAGAGCGGATCAAGACGCTTTACGGAAGCTGTCAGCCGTCGCCCTCCGACTCCCGGCAGATGATCGAGATCCCGCCGATCGCCGACGACGGTGCCTCGGAGAGCACCATCGTGCCGCGCTCGATGCTCGTCGGCATTATCCGGCCGCGCATGGAAGAAATCTTCGAGATGGTGCGCACGCGTCTGCAGGATGCCGGCTACGACCGCGTGGCTGGTCGGCGCGTGGTCATCACCGGGGGCGCTGCCCAGCTTGCTGGCGCGGCGGAGCTGGCCAGTCAGGTTCTCGACAAACAGGTGAGGGTCGGCCGTCCACGCGGCATCGAGGGCCTGCCGGACGCCGTCGCCGGCCCGGCCTTCGCGACCGTCGCAGGCCTTCTCTGCTTTGCGGCCAAGCGACCGCACAACGGAATCGAGCCGGTATACCGGCCAACGACCACCGCTCAGGGCCGGTTCGGCCGGTTCGGCCAGTGGCTGCGACAGAACTTTTAAGGGGCTGCCCGATCGGACAGCTCCGACACCGAATAACCCAGTGCGAACGGAGGCTCGCCATGTCGATCAACTTAAGTATCCCCCATATCCAGCACACGCCGGAACTCCGGCCGCGAATCAGCGTCATCGGCTGCGGCGGCGCCGGCGGCAATGCGGTTAACAACATGATCCGCGCCCATCTGGAAGGCGTTGAATTCATTGTTGCCAACACCGACGCGCAGGCCCTGGCCCAGTCGAGCTGCGAGCGGCGCATCCAGCTCGGCACGACGGTTACGCAAGGCCTTGGCGCCGGCTCGCGGCCGGACATCGGCCGCATCGCCGCCGAAGAAGCGCTGGAAGACATCATCCAGGAAATCCGCGGCTCCAACATGGTGTTTATCGCCGCCGGCATGGGCGGTGGCACCGGCACCGGCGCCGCTCCGGTAATCGCCCGCGCCGCCCGCGAGCAGGGTATCCTGACCGTTGGCGTCGTTACCAAGCCCTTCCACTTCGAGGGCCAGCACCGGATGCGCATCGCCGATCAGGGCATCGAGGAACTGGAGCAGTTCGTTGATACGCTGATCATCATCCCCAACCAGAACCTCTTCCGCATCGCCAACGAGCGCACCACCTTCGCCGACGCATTCAAGATGGCCGACGACGTGCTGTACTCGGGCGTGCGCGGCGTCACCGATCTGATGGTGCTGCCGGGCCTGATCAACCTCGACTTCGCCGACATCCGCGCGGTGATGAGCGAGATGGGCAAGGCAATGATGGGCACCGGCGAGGCCACCGGCGAGCGCCGGGCACTCGATGCGGCGGAGGCGGCGATCTCCAACCCGCTGCTCGACGATGTCTCGATGAAGGGCGCCCGCGGCGTGCTCATCAACATCACCGGCTCGCTGGACATGACCCTGTTCGAGGTGGACGAAGCAGCGAACCGGATCCGCTCCGAGGTCGATCCGGACGCCTTCATCATCTTCGGTTCCACCTTCGACGACACCCTCGACGGCCGGATCCGGGTCTCTGTGGTGGCGACGGGCATGGACATCGCCGCCAGCGCGGCAAAGCCGGTCCCGACGAAAGGGGTCGTCCACAGCCTCAGCGAGGCTCGCCAGAATCAGGCGTCGCGGGGCCGTGAAGGCGTCGCGGCCGAGGCTCATCCGGAGCACGTGGCGGTCGCGACCGCTGCGGACTTCTCCCGTGCCCAGGAGGGGCGGGCGGTTGCCGAAGCCGGCGGCGGCCGGGAGCCGGTGTTTTTCGCGAATGCCGAGGGCGCCGCGCCGTCAACGTCGGGTGGAGGCTTCGTTCCGCCGGCATTGCTCGGCCGAAGCGCGATCGAGTCCCGTTCTGCCGGCGACCTTGCGGCCCACGGCGGCATGAATGGCGGACGGGCCGGGGACGGCGAATCCCAGCGCGGCGTCATGGCAAACCTGTTCGCTCGCGTCATCGGCGGCGTCCCGGCAAGGCCGAGCAAGGCCGAGATGATCGAGTCGGAGGCGGCGAGCGCACCGCGACTCGTCGATGAGCGTCTGCCCTCGACTCAGAGTGCGGCGCGGGACGACTTGCTCGACATCCCGGCGTTCCTCCGCCGCCAGGCGAACTGAACATAAACGAAGTCGAATGAGCCTCCCGGCGCGGGTGTCGAAGCACACGGCACCCGCCGCCCCTCGCCGGCGCGGGGGCTTGCCGCCGGGTCATGCCGGGGCTTTTTGCTTGATGCGTCTTTGGCGGTTTGCCATACAGGATCGCGCCAGCGGGGGGCTGGTTAGACAATGACCGCCGCAGATCCGGAGTGCCCCAGCGGCGGCGCGGAGTATCATCAGGCAGTGGAGACGCTCGCGTACAATAATTTCCGGGTTCGGCTGGCGGAAACCTCCGCCGAACTGGATGCGTCGCAGGCCCTGCGCTATCGCGTCTTTTACGAAGAAATGAAAGCCAGCCCGTCGCCGGAGATGCGGTCCTCTAAGCGGGACTTCGATTCGTTCGATGAGATCTGCGACCATCTGCTGGTGATCGATACGGACCGCGCGAACGGTGTGCCAGGGGTCGTCGGCACCTACCGGCTGCTCCGGCGCTCGGTCGCCTTGCGGCACAGCGGTTTCTACTCCGCGCAGGAATACGACCTCACACCGCTGCTGCAGTGGGACGGGGAAATCGTGGAGCTGGGCCGCTCCTGTGTCGATACCGGCTACCGCAGCCGGGCGGTCATGCAGATGCTGTGGCGTGGCCTCGCGGAGTACGTG
>DAIQPV010000334.1:0-3388 GCA_036787145.1 Rhodospirillales bacterium | reverse complement strand
GCGTGACTGCGCATGATGCGCAGTTGCCCCGAAAAAGGCAAAATTCTAGGTTTCTTCTTCGATCTCGCGTGCCAACGGGAGCAAACCGGCCGATCCGGCGTTCTCTCCCTGGTGTAACTTGAGAGTGGAGAAGCAACAGCATGTCCCTGCCGCGCTACGCCTCCCGCGGCCCTGCTCGGTTTCTTTTGCATTACGTCCTGCGCCGATGGGCAAGCCATCTTATCGTTTTGATTTCGGTGTTGGCAGCGGTCGGTTGCTCGATCGGAGCGCAGTACGGGGTGAAGAACCTTGTCGATGTGCTTGGCATCGGCAAACCGTCGGCCGAACAGTTGTGGACAGCTGTCGCCCTCCTTCTGGGACTCGTGGCCGGGGATAATCTGTTGTGGCGCCTGGCCGGGTGGGTCGCGACACACGCTTTCGTGGCGGTGGGCGGCGATCTCCGGCTTGACCTCTTCGGGCATCTTTCCGGGCACGGCAGCCGGTATTTCTCCAATCAGTTTCCGGGAGCGCTTGCGGGGCGGATCACCAACGCTGCGAACGCCTCGTGGAGCATCGAACAGTCCCTGACCTGGACGACGATCCCGCCCGGCGCCGCCGTCATCACCAGCATCGTCGTTCTCAGCATCATCAACTGGAAAATCACCGTTGCCCTGCTGGTGGTGGTGTCAATTCTGGGGGCGATCATCGGGTGGTTCGCAGCACGGGGACAGCACCTGCACGAGCGCTTCGCCGGGCAGGCCGCCACCGTCAGCGGTGACCTGACCGACGTCGTCAGCAATATCGGCTTGGTGCGGGCATTCGGAGCTGCTGGCCGCGAGAAGAAGCGGCTTTCCCGGAGCATCGGCAAAGAGATGTCGGCGCAGCGCAAGAGCCTGCGCTCGCTGGAGCGGCTGCGGCTGTTTCACGCCGTCTCCGTGTTCGTCGTCACCGCCATCGTCCTGGCCTGGTCGGTCATGCTCTGGCGCGACGGCACGATCACGACGGGCGACGTGGTGCTGACGACGACGCTCGGCTTCACCGTTCTGCACGCCTCGCGTGACCTGGCCATGGCGCTGGTCGAACTGGTGCAGCACTTCGCCAAGCTCGGCGAGGCCATCCGGGTTCTTGGCCTGCCGCACGAGATGGTCGATGTGCCCGGCGCCAAGCCGCTGATCCCGCTTGGTGGCGCGGTCAGCTTTGTCGACGTCTCATTCGGCTATCCCGACGGCGACCAGGTCCTTCAGGACTTCAGCCTGGAGATTGCGCCGGGAGAGAAAGTGGGACTGGTCGGGCGATCCGGCTCCGGCAAATCGACTATTTTGTCCTTGCTGCAGCGGCTCTATGACCCTCAGGAAGGCAAGGTGTTGATCGACGGCCAGGACATTTCTCACGTCACCCAGGAGAGCTTGCGCCGCAGCATCGCCGTTGTTCATCAGGATATCTCGCTGTTTCATCGCTCCGTTCTCGAGAACGTGCGTTATGGCAAGCCAGAGGCGACGGACGACGAGGTCTTTCGGGCGACCGAGGCGGCCCATTGTTCCGAGTTCATCAGCCGGATGCCCGAGGGGTTCGAGACCATGGTCGGCGAGCGCGGGCTGAAGCTGTCGGGCGGGCAGCGTCAGAGAATTGCTATTGCCCGCGCGTTCCTGAGCGATGCTCCGATCATCCTGCTGGACGAAGCGACATCGGCGCTGGACACCGAGTCCGAGCAATTGATCCAGGAGGCGTTGATGCGTCTGGTCAAGGGACGGACGGTCATCGCCGTGGCGCACCGCCTCTCGACCCTGGAGTCCTTCGACCGGATCGTCGTCCTGAACTGGGGGCGCATCGTCGAGGACGGTTCCTCAAAGGATTTGCTGCAGCGCAGTGGTTACTACAGCCGGATGTACCGGGCGCAACTCGCGTCCGTGGGTTATTCATGATCGGGGCGCTGCGATCCATTCGCACCGCAGCCGGAATCCTTCTCACCACTGTGCTGGGCGTTTCCATCTCCGCCGCCCAGACCTCGCCGGACACCCATTCCCCTCCCGCCAATCCGCCGGAGAAGGCTTCCGAGCCCGCACCGGCTACGCCGCCGAAACCGGTGGCGCGACCCACCGAGGCGAACGGGAAGTCTGCCGAAGGTGGGGCGGCTCCCGCCAGACCGCAGCCGGCGTCGCCTCAGGAGGGCGATAAGCCGGCCGAGGGGGCGACGACGGCCCCGGAACATTCTCCGTCATCAGCTGCTCCGGAGGCCGGATCTCCCGGGGCTGGAGAGCCACCTTCCGAGGCCGGCCCCCCGCCGCCACCTCAGGCAGGAGAGAAAAGCGAGACCGGAGCCAAGCTTTCTCCGGCCGCGACCTTGCAGCCGATCGACATGGAGGCAGTGGCCAGCATCCTCGGCAAGAAGGTGCGGAGCGCCGGCGATGAGGACATGGGGATGGTGGTTGATGTCCTCGTCGGAGCCGACGGGCAGCCCCGCGCGGCCGTCATTGATTTTGGCGGCTTCCTCGGCGTCGGCAGCCGCAAGGTTGCCGTCCACTGGCAGGCCCTGCAGTTTCCGGTCCGTGACCGCGCCGCGCCACTGGTGGTGAATCTCGATAAGGCGGACGTGCAGGCCGCGCCGGAGTTCAAGCCCACGATCCAGCCGCCCGAGGTTGTCGCCCCGGCGCCATCTGCAAAGACTGACCAGCCGCCGGCCTCCCCGGCATCTGAAACGCCGGAGCCTGGTGCTGACCACGCGCCGGCGTTGGCGCAGCCTCAACCTCAGCCTCAGCCACCGCAACCACCCGCCAATCCACCATCGTCGCCCGCTGCAGCGCCGACAGTGAGTCCGGACCAGAACCCTGCCGCGGCGCAACCCCCGTCGGCGCACCCACCGGCGGCGCAAACCCCGGCGGCGCCCGCGTCCTCAGCGCTCCCCTCGACCCCCAAGGCGCATGAAAACGGCCCCGAACAGCGGCCGCAGGTAATCCCGCCCCGGCCTCCGTCCCTCCCCTCCCCCATCCCGCCTGCGCCCGATGCGGGACGATAGCTACGAGAGGTTGCCGGAGGATCCTGAGCTGTCCGATCCCGCAAGGCGCGCCGCAGGCCGCGGATTGGACTGGCTGAACCTCTTCGTCGCCAACGTCCAGACCGGCTTTGGCCCGTTTATTGCGGTCTACCTGACAACGGCGGGGTGGACTCAAACGGGTATTGGATTGGCGCTCAGCGTCGGGACGGTGGCCGCTATGGCCAGCCAGGTGCCGGCGGGAGCCGTCGTCGACGCGGTTCGGCGAAAGAGCCAGGTCGCTGTCTTCAGCATCCTCGCATTTACCTTGAGCGCGCTTTTTTTCACCATCGCGCCCATCCCGTTGTTCGTTTATCTGGCACAGGTCCTGCACGCGTTTTCGAGCTGTACGCTCGGTCCGGCGATCGTGGCGATGAGCCG
>DAIQPV010000333.1:0-3403 GCA_036787145.1 Rhodospirillales bacterium | reverse complement strand
CGGCAGTGAACCCGGCCATCGACAAGGCACTGAGGATTGCGTCGGGCGGGACGCACTGATCGATCGTCTGCCAATAATAGCGCATGAGGCGACCCGCTTCAGGATTGTCCGTAGACCAGCGTGCGAGCAAAGGGAGCAGGCCGCCGAGGCAAAGCCGGGCGAGCCACTGCCCGAATGGCCGGGACGGCTTGCTGATTTCGAGGATCAGCACAGTGCCGCCCGGGCGCAGGACACGGCGGAACTCGGCAAAGGTCTCGATGAGATCGGGAACGTGCCGGAGCGCGTAGCCGAGGGTGAGGAAATCGACGCTCCTATCGGCGAGACACAGCGCTTCGGCGCGGCAGCGGACAAGAGGGATGCCGAGCGTCCGGCGTGCTTGCGCCAGCATGGCCAGACTGATATCGAGCCCGATCACATGCTCGGGAGACCCCGTTACCCTTACTGCCTCACGCGCGACCAGGCCAGTGCCGATCGCAACGTCTGCGACCTGCATCCCCGGGCGCAGGCCGGCCCGGATCAGCGACTGGCGGCGGAACCATGCTCCCGACCCGAGCGAGGCGAGCCGGTTGATCGTGTCGTAGTCGGCCGCCGTCCGGTCGAAAAGGTCGCAAACGAACGACGACCGCGACGCGGGATCGGCGTAATAGGCGGACAACGTGGGATGCGGCGGAACCTTCGTTCGGTTTTCGTTCACACCATTTCTGGCTTTCTGACACCGGTGGCCGGCTGCTAATGTCCGTCCACTTACTTCAGACCCCTTTTCCACTGCATTCCGGGGATCGGTCAATGGCCGAACGTGCGGAGGCTGCGGAGCCGTCATCGTGGGACGTCCTCGTTGTCGGAGGCGGACCGGCCGGCTCCACGATCGCGGCCCTTCTGGCCGAGCGCGGCCACCGCGTCGTCCTGGTGGAAAAGGATAAACACCCCCGCTTCCACATCGGCGAATCCCTGCTGCCCTTCAATCTGCCGCTGCTCGACAGGCTGGGCGTCCTGTCCGAGGTCGAGCGTATTGGCATGATCAAGTATGGGGCCGAGTTCATCGCGCCGGAATGCGAGGGCAAATGTTCGACGTTCCTGTTCGCCCGCGCCTTCGAGAAAAGCCTGCCTTACGCCTATCAGGTCCGCCGCTCCGAGTTCGACCACATTTTGCTGAAGAGCGCTGCGGCGAAGGGGGTGACGGTCGCTGAGCAATGTCTCGTCACCGATGTCGGGTTCCCGGGCGACGCCGGCGTCGTCGCCCAGGTTCGCGTTCAGGACGGATCACAGCAATCGTGGCGGGCGCGGTTCCTGGTGGACGCAACCGGACGCGACGCCCTTCTCGCTTCCAAGTTCGGCATCAGGGAGCGCAACCGGAAGCACAGCAGCGCTGCCCTGTTTGGACATTTCACCGGCGCCCGGAGGCTCCCCGGCAAGGCCGAGGGCAACATTTCAATCTTCTGGTTCAATCAGGGCTGGTTCTGGTTCATCCCTTTGGCCGATGGCACGACCAGCGTCGGGGCCGTTTGCTGGCCGGCCTACCTGAAGTCGCGCCGGACGGACCTCACCAGCTTCTTCTTCGAGACGATCGCGCAGTGTCCTGCCATCGCCGACCGGCTGCAGCAGGCGACGCTGATGACTCCGATTACGGCGACCGGCAATTTCTCGTATGAGTCGCAACGGATGTCCGGCACCAGCTACCTCATCGTCGGGGACGCCTTCGCGTTTATCGACCCGATGTTTTCGAGCGGTGTCTACCTTGCCATGAGCAGCGCCTTCCGTGCCGCCGATGCGGTTGACGACTGCCTGCGTTTCCCCGATCAGGCGGCCCGAAGCCTGAGGCGCTTTCAACGCACGACATTACGCGGCCTCCGCACCTACTCGTGGTTTATCTATCGGGCGACCACGCCTGCGTTCCGCAACCTGTTCATGCACCCTCGCAACGTCCTGCGGGTGGAGGAGGCGCTGATGTCGCTGCTGGCCGGCGACGTCTTTGGTCACTCGCCCATCCGCGGGCGGCTGCTCCTCTTCAAGGCCATCTATTACGCGGTGGCGCTGTTGCATCTGCCGAAGACAATCGAGGCCGGGGTTAGGCGGAAGCGCAGCATGGCGGTATCGTTTGGCGAGACGCAGTAGCGGCGATGCGATGCCGGAGCCTCAAAAGCTGGCCGTCCGCTACCGGAGCACCGCCGACTACGCACACATGGTGGCGGATGGCCGTCCGGCACTCCTCGGGGCTGTCCGCTTCAGCGAGGCGGTCGCTCGCAGCGATGCTCCCTGGCCGGAGGTCCCCGTGAGCCTCGCTCCGCTCGATACCCGGGAAATCGTCGAAGTCTGGATGACCCCGCGCGCGGTGACTTACGCGACGCTGGACGGCATTGCCTGCGGCTGTGACGGCTCCGTGCTCTTCGGCGGGTTCTGCGTCTTCGAGGCGCCGACGGTGCCGCTGGAGACGCTTGCCTGCGATGCCTACGGCCGGCTCTTCGATGTTCTCGATCGCAGCGGTTACGGACATTTGTGGCGGGTGTGGAATTATATTCCCCGCATCACCGCCACGGACGGCAGCATGATCCGCTATCACCGCTTCAACCTGGGCCGGCACCAGGCCTTCGTCTCGCGCCGCCAGACAGTCGAGGCGGCGCCGGCAGCAAGCGCGCTCGGCACTGCCGCCGGACCGGTCGCGATCTACTTCCTCGCCGGACGGCAACCCGGGCTCGCGGTCGAGAACCCCCGTCAGGTCAGCGCTTATCACTACCCCGAGCGCTATGGTCCGCGCAGTCCGACGTTCTCGCGCGGCATGATCGTCCCTTGCGAGGGGCTCTTCCTTGCGTCCGGGACAGCGAGCATCGTCGGCCACCGGAGTACGCACGGCGGCGACGCCAGTGCCCAGGTCGCCGAGATCGTGACCAACCTCACCGCCCTTTGCGGCCAGGCCGTTCTCCAGGGCTTCGCGACGGGCGTGAACCGGCCCAGGCTGAAGGTCTATGTTCGCCACCAGGAGCCTTCGGCCGCTCTGCGGCGCCAGATCGAGTCGGCTGGTGAGGCAGTCTATCTCGCCGCCGATATTTGTCGGTCCGAGCTTCTCGTCGAAGTGGAGAGCGTCTACGAGTAAATTTCCGGGGTCGTACCCTGATCGGCGCCGCAGGCACGCGGGGACGATCGAACGGAGGGACTTTGCCCACGCTACACCCGGATCGATCGTCGGGCGGCAAGCTTGCAGCGAACGAGTGGCGGCGGGTTTACGAGCACGTCGTCTTCTATGGCCTCCTCGCGGTGTTCGGGGTGCAGAGCTTCATCGTCAGCCTCATCGCGGCCTGCCTCCATCCGCTGCTGCCGCGCCGGTGGGGCAAGCCGCTTGGCCAGTTGATGATCGCGACAGGCTTCCGCCGCTTCCTGTTCCTGATGCAGGCCTGCGGCATCCTGCGGT
>DAIQPV010000332.1:0-3408 GCA_036787145.1 Rhodospirillales bacterium | reverse complement strand
CGCATGCATAATCCCTGAGACGGGGGCATGCGTCAAAACCGGGCGACGGCGAGGACGTCTTCGAGCAGCACCTTCAGAAAGAACATCGCGGCGATGCAGCCGAACAGCAGGCGGACAAAATCGGGGTTGCCGTCCTTGTCGCGAAAACGGATGGCATGCCAGGCAACCGCTCCGGTGACCGCCAGGAACAACCAGTTGACCAGCGGCTCCCAGTTCCCGCTAGCCGGACCCATGTCGCTTACCGGCGGTTATGGCTCGCTTCTCCGCTTTCAGGCGGCTGGGTCAGCGCAACCGCGGCGGCTATCGTGACACACCGGGAGCGCCGAGGGGAGGTCGAAGTTGCCATGCGGATGCCACTGATGCCGGCGATCTCGTTGCTGGTGCTGATGTTGGGCGGGTGCGGCGCCACCGTGGTCGGCGAGAACAAGGACGGCATCTGGTTCCGCGAGCCCTATATCGGCGGCTGGGACATGCAGAGCGACGCCACCCGCCACTGCGCCAAGTACGGCAAGACGGCGGTGCGCGCCGGCAGCCTCGATCCGACGCAACACTATGCCCTGCCCATCGTCGCCTACAACTGCCAGTAGATCTCTCGGTCCGGCTTCCCTCACCCTAACCCTCTCCCGTGAACGGGAGAGGGAGCACGCTTGCCTTCCTGGCCCTCGCCCGCTTGCGGGAGAGGGAGGGGCCCGGCGCGAAGCGACGGGAGGGTGAGGGCGGAGGCCCGGAGGTTCCCCTCACCCCGGCCCTCTCCCGTGAACGGGAGAGAGAGACGACAGGCGGGAGAGCGAGTTCGCGGGCGTCACTCCGCCAGGGTGAACAGCTCGTGCGGCTCGCGGACGCCGCGCAAGGCGTGGAAGCCCAGCGAGAGCAGCGGTTCGGCGACGAGGCGGGCGACATCGGCGGAGAGGATCACCGCGCGGTCCAGCGTCTTGCACATCGCCTCCAGCCGTGCCGCTTCGTTGCAGGCGGGGCCGATGACGGTGAAGTCGAGGCGACTGGGGGCGCCGATGTTGCCCCACATCACGTCGCCGAGGTGCAGGCCGATGCCGAAGCGAAGCGGCCGCTCGCCCGCCGCGGCGCGCCGCTCGTTCATCGCCGCAAGCCGGCTCAGCGCGTCCCGCACCGCGCGCAGCGCCGCCGCTGCCGCTTTCTTGTGCATCGGGCAGCGGGCCGGCTGGGCGCTGTGCGCTCCGATCGGAAAAATCGCGAGAATGGCGTCGCCGATGAACTTCAGCACCTCGCCGCCATGGTCCAGCACGGCGCCGGCAGTGCACTCGAAATAGTCGTTGAGCAGGTCGAGATAGACCGGGCGCGGCAGGGTGTCGGCCAGCGAGGTCGAGCCACGCAGGTCGGAGAACCAGATGACCGCGAAGATATCCTCGCCCTCGCCGCGGTGGATCAGGCCGCGCCACACCCGCTCGCCGGTGAGCTTGCCAAGGTAGGTGTCGAGCACGGTGCGGGCCGTGCGGCGCAGCGCGTGCACCTCCAGCAACCGGGCGAGGACGTCCTGGGTCGCGGCGATCATCTCCAATTCCTCGGTACGGAAGCCGCCCGGCCGGTCGCAGGTGAGGGTCATGGCATTGATCCGGCCGTCGGCGAAGACCAACGGCAGCGCGACATAATCGGTCGCCCCGATCTCCACCAGCTCCTCCAGAATCGGAAAGTCGCGGATGGCGTCGGGAATATCCAGCCGTCGGCGCACCGCGCCGGCTCCTTGAAAGAGCAGCGCGTACGGGCTCTTCAGAAACAGGTCCTGCTGCAGCGCCGTCAGCGGCGGCCAGAACTCCTCGATCTCGTCGGTGTCGCGTCGCCAGGTGTGGCTGAGCCCGGCGAGTTGCGGATGCATGGTGCGCAGGGTGGTGCGAAACCGGATGACCGGAATGCCGGCGTCGTTCATCGCCCGGCCGAGGCCGCGGGTCAGCTCGCCGAGCGTCAGGATCGACCAGCCCTGTTCCCACAACCAGGTGACCAGCGGATTGTCCGAACACAGGGCGGGGGACAGCGCCACTGGCGGGAATGCGAGAGACGTCTCATCCATTCACCCGTTTTTACCTAAATGTCGCGCCTGATTCCAGGGACGAAGGATGCGGTCTCGGCGGTCCTTCTCGCCGGTCCTGGCCCTGGGGGAGCAGCAGCGCCATCTCTCCAGGCGGAACGCGGCGATCGGCGAGGGTCAGATGGCGAAGATTGAGGACGGCGGAGAGCTTCACGCGGCGATGACGGCATGGCGCCGGCATCTGCATGCGCATCCGGAGACCGCGTTCGAGGAACATGCGACGGCGGCGTTCGTCGCCGACCGGCTCGAAAGCTTCGGCGGCATCACGGTAGAGCGTGGCATCGCCAGGACCGGCGTGGTCGGCACCCTTGTCAACGGCGCCGGGCCCAGTATCGGCCTGCGCGCGGACATGGATGCGCTTGGGTTCGAGGAGGCCAACACGTTCGCCCACCGCTCCACCCATCCCGGCAAGATGCACGCGTGTGGTCACGACGGGCATACCGCGATGCTGCTGGGGGCCGCCAGACGCCTGGCTGAGACGCGAGCGTTCCGGGGAACGGTGCGCTTTATCTTCCAGCCGGCGGAAGAGAACGAGGCCGGGGGGCTGGCGATGGTGGAGGACGGCTTGTTCTCCCGCTTCCCGGTCGATGCCGTCTATGGCCTGCACAACTGGCCGGGCCTGCCGGTCGGCCGGATGGCGATAGCCCCGGGGCCGATGATGGCGTCGTGCGACCTGTTCGAAATCAGCATCAGCGGGCGCGGCTGTCACGCGGCGATGCCGCACCTGGGAGACGACACGGTCCTGGCTGCCGCAAATACGACGCTGGCGCTTCACGCGCTGGTCGGCCGCGTGGTGGATGCGCAGGACGCGGCGGTGCTGTCCGTCACCCAGTCGCATGCCGGGGACACCTGGAACGTCCTGCCGGCGCGGGCAGTCCTGCGCGGCACGGTGCGGGCCTTTCGCGAGGTCGTGCAGGACACGCTGGAGGCGGCGATCCTGGAGACGGCACGAGGGGTCGCGGCGGCCCATCGCTGCTCCGCCGAGGTCCGGTACGACCGGCGGTATCCGGCCACGGTGAACGATCGGGAGGCGTCCGCGCGTGCGGCGCGGGCCGCGGCACTGGCGCTGGGCGAAGAAGCGATCGTGCATGCGCCGCGCCCCAGCATGGGGTCCGAGGACTTTGCGTTTATGCTGCGCGAGCGGCCCGGCTGCTACGTCTGGTTGGGCAATGGGCCGGTCGAGGGCGGCTGCGTGCTGCACAATCCGCGCTACGACTTTAATGATGACATTTTGGCCATCGGCGCCCGCTGGTGGGTCACACTGGTGGAATGCGAACTGCCGGCGACCTGAGATCTCCCGTCGGTCTGCTCAAGAAAGCATCAGATCTTCGCTGTGCGCATTGCTGCTG
>DAIQPV010000011.1:15842-22347 GCA_036787145.1 Rhodospirillales bacterium | reverse complement strand
GCAGGAAGTAAAATCATGGAAAAGCTGGGAAACGCCGCTGCTTGGCTTGCCGTCGCTCTGGTAGGGGCGTTCGCACTTGGCACTATTGCATTACATCGCGGCGAAACCATTAACGCGGTTTGGCTCGTCATTGCGGCAGTTTGTGTTTACCTGATCGCCTATCGTTTCTACAGTCTTTTTATTGCCACGCGGGTCCTCCAGCTCGATCCGGCGCGCGTAACGCCTGCGGTAAAGTTTAACGACGGGCTCGATTACGTGCCGACCAATAAGTACATTCTTTTTGGACATCATTTCGCGGCAATTGCCGGTGCCGGTCCGCTGGTGGGGCCGGTCCTGGCGGCCCAGATGGGATATCTGCCGGGTACGCTGTGGATTCTGGCCGGCGTCGTCTTCGCTGGCGCGGTTCAGGACTTCATGGTGCTGTTCATTTCGTCGCGCCGCGATGGGCGCTCGCTCGGCGACATGATCAAGTCGGAGTTAGGAACGGTGCCGGGGCTGATCGCCCTGTTCGGCGTTCTGATGATCATGATCATCATTCTCGCCGTGCTGGCGCTGGTGGTGGTGAAGGCGCTGGCGGCGAGCCCGTGGGGAACCTTCACGGTGATGGTCACCATTCCCATCGCCATGTTCATGGGCATCTATCTGCGCTTCATCCGTCCCGGCCGCGTTCTCGAGATGTCGATCATCGGCTTCGTGCTGTTGATGCTCGGCATCATCTACGGCGAGGACGTCGCCGCCAGTCCAACCTGGGCGCCGCTGTTTACGATGTCCGGGCCGACACTGGCGCTGCTTCTGATCGGCTACGGCTTCGTTGCCTCCGTGCTGCCGGTCTGGTTGCTTCTGGCGCCTCGTGATTATCTCTCGACGTTCCTGAAGATCGGCACGATCGCCGGGCTTGCCCTCGGGATTCTGTTCGTCCGTCCGGACCTGCAAATGCCGGCGCTGACCAAGTTTATCGACGGCTCCGGCCCTGTTTTCTCCGGCGCGCTGTTTCCTTTCCTGTTCATCACCATCGCCTGCGGCGCCGTTTCCGGTTTCCACGCTTTGATTTCCTCCGGGACGACGCCGAAGATGCTGGAAAACGAGACGCAGGCCCGCTTCATCGGCTACGGCGGCATGCTCACGGAGAGCTTCGTCGCCATCATGGCGCTGATCGCCGCCTGCGTCCTCGATCCCGGCGTCTACTTTGCCATGAATAGTCCGGCGGCCCTGATCGGGACGACGCCGGAGCAGGCGGCCCAGGTGATCTCCTCGTGGGGCTTCGCGATTACGCCCGACGTGCTGACGCAGACGGCGATCGATGTGGGAGAGCACAGCATCCTGTCGCGCGCCGGCGGGGCGCCGACGCTCGCCGTCGGCATGGCGCACATCTTTTCCAGCTTCCTCGGCGGCAAGGCGATGATGGCGTTCTGGTACCACTTCGCCATCCTCTTCGAGGCCCTGTTCATCCTGACCACCATCGACGCCGGCACCCGCGTCGGGCGGTTCATGATCCACGACCTGCTCGGCGTCTTTTGGGAGCCGCTGCGGCACACCGAGAACTGGTCGGCAAACCTGCTGTCGACGTCGCTGTGCGTCGCAATGTGGGGCTATTTTCTCTACCAGGGGGTGGTCGATCCGCTGGGCGGCATCAACACGCTGTGGCCGCTGTTCGGCATCTCGAACCAGATGCTGGCGGGCATCGCGCTGACGCTGGCGACCGTCGTGCTCTTCAAGATGAAGCGCGAACGCTACGCCTGGGTGACGTTGCTGCCGACGATCTGGCTCTGCATCTGCACGTTGACGGCCGGCCTGCAAAAGCTTTTCCACCCGGATCCGAAGATCAGCTTCCTGGCGCACGCCGAGAAGTTCGGAACGGCCATGGCCGAGGGCAAGATTCTGGGTCCGGCCAAGACGATGGAGGAGATGCAGCGCATCGTCTTCAACGATTATGTCAACTCCGGTGTCTGCGCACTGTTCGTCGCCGTGGTGATCTGCATGATTGTTTTCGGCCTGATCGCGGCTTGGCGGGGTTATAACAACCCTCACGCGACGGCCCGCGAGGCCGCGCCGACATTGCCAGGCCGGGAGGCGGCGGCCCATGCGTAACCCGGCTCGCACCGTCGATGGCGACAGTGGCGGAGTCGCCGCTGATCGCGGCAGTGGCGGGGTCGTCGCTGATTGCCGCACCGGGCTGGAGCGATTATCCCGCTGGGTTTCTCTGATGGTGCGCGGGGGGCGGCAGATGTGTGGCATCCCGGATTATCAAAGCTACCTGGCGCACCACCAGCGCCACCATCCCGAGCGGCCGCCGCTCAGCTACGAGGCCTTTTTCCGGGAGCGGATCGATGCGCGCTACGGCGGCCGGAACGGCAATACGCGCTGCTGCTGAGACGCCCGCTCCCAAGTTCGGATCAGCCTCGCCCAACCAGGGCGCAGGCTGACCCTGCGCGCCCACAGGCTCGCTGCCCGTCAACGAAATGTTCATGCAAAGCCCGTAGGCTGAGCGGAGCATCGTCGAAGGTGTGACGGATGAGCCCGAAGCAAGCCTACCGGATGGGTTTTCGGCACGTGACCGATCTCGCCGAAATCAACCGCATCGCCGACCTGTTCCTTGGGGACGAGGGTGACGAAGGGGCCCTGCGACTGATGGAGGCGTGGCGGGAAGGGGCGATAGCTGCGGCCGCGATGCTGGAGAAGGAGCATGCCACTCTGCAATAGGCGGCATCCGACGGCGACCGGCGATCAGTTTTCCTCGAGCTCCGTATCCCAGTAGAGGTAGTCTCGCCAGCTTTCGTGGAGGTGGTTCGGCGGAAATCCCCTGCCGTTCTCCTGCAGCTCCCACGTCGTCGGCTCAGACGGCGGGTGCAGCGGCCAGATTCCGGACTCCTTCGGCAGGCGATGTCCCTTGGTCAGATTGCAGGGCTCGCAAGCCGTAACCACGTTGGACCATTCCGTCCGTCCGCCGCGCACCCGCGGAGTGACGTGGTCAAAGGTCAGACGTTCGGCGGGCAGCTCGTCACCGCAGTACTGGCACGCGAACCGGTCTCGCAAGAACACGTTGAAGCGGGTGAAGGCCGCCTTGCGCGCCGCCGGTACATACTGCTTCAGAACGATGACGCTCGGCAGCGCCATTTCCTTCGAAGGGGAGCGCACCTTGCGATCGTATTCGGAGAGCACATGCACGCGGCGAAGGAAAACCGCCTTCGCCGCCTCCTGCCACGACCACAAGGAGAGGGGAAAATAACTCAGCGGGCGGAAGTCCGCATTCAGCACAAGGGCCGGATAATCTTGCATGCCATAGACTTGCTGTCTTATCCCGTCAAGCGCCAGCAGCGTACAACATGTTGTGCCGAAAATCCAAGGATCGGCTGCGTTAAGGTTTGGTGAAGAAAGCGGGAAGCGCCGGAACCCGGCGGGGCCTACCTCGCCGGCGAGAAGCAGCGGGCGAGAAAGCGCAGATCGAGGCGCAGCGTCGCCTCATCGATGCCATGACCCAGTCCGGGCATGAGGTGGGACTCGACCGGAACGCCCGCGGCCTTGAGGGCGGTTTCGGCGGCCGGTAGGGACGCGGCCGGCAGCACCTCGTCCGCCGCCCCATGGGTCAGCAGCACCGGCGGCCTGTTCTTGATTTCCGTCAGGAGCTGGTCCGCGACCAGCATCCCGGAATGAGAGATGATCCCGGCCGGCGACTTCGCACGCCGCAGGCCGACGTGGAGCGCCATCATCGCCCCCTGAGAAAAGCCGACCAGCATCAGATCGGCATCGCTCAGCCGGTGGCGGGCCAGTTCATTGTCGAGGAAGGCGTTCAGGAAGGGTGCCGCGACGCGGACGCCATCGAGCCGCGGGAACGAGGAGAGGTCGCCGATGCTGAACCACATGTAGCCGAAGGGCGCCATGTCGAACGGAAACGGCGCGTTGGGAGACACCACATACGCGTGCGGCAGCACCGACTGATAGAAGGGAGCGATGCTGATCAGGTCGTTGCCGTCGGCGCCAACTCCGTGCAACAGCACGATAAGCTGCTTCGGCGCTCCCCCCGCCTTGGGAGGGGCCGAAGGCCCGCTGAGCAGTCTGATGTTGGCCATCCGCGTCCCGCCTGTCGATGTTCCTCTTCGGTCGGTTGGTAGCGGAAAAGCCGTCTCATTGCCAGACTTCTGCCGATCGGGGGCAAGCATGGCAGGGAGAGAAGCGAGGCGCTCGCGCCTCAGCCGGCGTGCATGCCGCGGGCGAGGGTCAGGTAGTCGGGCTCGTTTTCCGGCGTGAGCACGCCGTGGCGGATGAGAAAGTCGATCACCACCAGCGCACAGTTGAACTTGAAGTCGTCGGTATCGCGCACCCGTTCCAGCACCTGTTCGATCGGCCACAGCTCGAACGCGGCGATCTCGCCATCGCTGTTGGTCGGCGTAAAGTCGGGGGAAAGCTCAAGATCGAAGACGTAGAGGATGTCGCGGCGCAGTCCCTCCTGCCGGCGGGTGCAGTAGGAGAGGGCACCGACGGAAATGGCGCGCGAGGCGAACGCCGCGTCAAGGCCGGCCTCTTCCTCGGCTTCCTTCAGCAGGGTTTCACGGATGCCGTGCAGAGCGGAGCGGCCGCCGGCAACGATCTGGTCGAGCTTGTTCGGGGCGATATGCTTGTCGGGGCTGCGCCGTCCGACCCACATATAGAGATCGCTCCCTTTTCGCACAAAACCGTTGAGGTGCACGCCGGTGGCCCAGATGGCGAACTGGGGGATCGCTGCGCGCTCCATCAGGAACAGCAATGGTCCCTCCGGCCTCGCCGCGACGGCATAGGGTTCGTCGCGCCAGCTGCGAATAATCCCCTCGTCGGCGAGTTGCCGCAGCACGATCCGCACGGCGCGGCCGCGCTCCTCGACGCCGGTGAGTTGTGGCGCCAGCGCGACCCAATCGGATTCCACCTCAAACACATCGGGAAACCCGGCCAGCCGCGCCGCGAATTCAGGCCGGACCAAGCCCACGCGAGAGCCATCGACCAGGAAAGGCAGATAGTCAGCCGGCTCAAACAGCCTGCAAGCCTGCAGCCGTTCAACAAAGCTCATGCGCAGAATCTCTCGCTCAGATCGGTTTCGTTGCGACGGAGGCAAGACTATAGACCGCGCACACCAATAAGCCATAGACGGGAAAGACGCCGGCAATTGCTCGAAGAGCCGGTGCTTGGGTTCAGGCAACGGAGCTTTCGCTGCGGTCGCGGGTGCTGCGGACGTAAGCAACGGCGCAATGCTTCGCGCAATAGGGCTTTCCGGTTGCGGAAGGCTCACCACAGAAGTGGAAATTCCGGTCGCCGGGATTGCCGACGGGCCAGCTGCACATATCCCCCGACAGCCGGTCGAGGCGAATAACGTCGGCCAGTTCCGGCTCATCCTTCTGGGTCGGGCGACGCTGCGGCAAACCAAGACGATGAACCTTGCCGATGACGGCGTTCTTAGTGATGCCGAGGCGAACGCCGATCTCGCTCGTGGTCAAGCCCTCGTTCCACAGGGCGATCAGTGCGGCTATGCGCTCGGAAGTCCAGTCGGCGGTCGACATGGTGACCAGGGCCCCTCGACTAGAGAAACGGGGAGACAACCGACCCCTCATTGCTTGCCAGTCCATGCTGGCGTTGCCAGTTGCCTTGGCCCTGATTGTTGCTAATAAGAATCGACATGTCTACTAGATATTGAGTTTTCCACAACATTTTGTAGTTGCGATCGTGAGCCTTCATAGGCCGGTATTCATGCGACGCATCTGCCGAGGCGGGCCGCCAAGCTATCGGCTCCCCTGTCGTAGTAGAAGAGATGCGAGCCGATGAGCGAGCCGGGCTCGAACCGACTGACCCACGAAGGTGTGACGCCCAGGCGGTGGAAGCGGACGGCACCGCCCGTCGGATCCTTCAGGGCACCGGTCACCGCGCGGCCCGCAATGCGTCGGCACATCGCAAACACGGCATCACCCGACGGGGGAGGCGTAAGGTTGCGCCGTCCATGCAGATTGAGGTAACTGACGAACAGCCGGGCGCGTGCCGAGCTGCTGACATCGATGTCCGACTGCGGCCGTCCCCCGGCAGCGGCCTGCTGTTGCCACTGCCGGACCTGATTGGCAACCGCCGCCGCCAGTGCCTCCTGCACCCGAACGGACTCTTCCGCCGCCTCGTCCCAGAGGATGAGGGCGAGCAGGTGCGCGGCGTCAGCCAGGCCGACTTCCGTCTGCCGAAGGGGATAGTCTCGATGCAAAGCTTTGCTCCCAAGACATTTTGAGGACGGATGGCCGGCCGGAGATCGGGCAGTCCTTGTCGATGGCCGGATTTTCAGGGCTCGAAGATATCGTCAGCCCAAAATAAGGAGACGGCGCCGCCACGCCAGGAAGGCAGGGGAATGGGCTCATCGCTTTCCCAGCGCGCCAGCCGCACCGGCTCGTCACCAAGGCACCCGGCGACGGCGTCGAGACCATCGTCCCGGCCCCGGCCGCCCGGCCGCCACTCCCGCATCTCCTCGCTGAACGGCGTGTCCCAGACACTTCGATGGGCCGCG
>DAIQPV010000011.1:0-15832 GCA_036787145.1 Rhodospirillales bacterium | reverse complement strand
AGACAACCCGCGGCCAGGACCGCATCGAAAGCATCCAGGATTCGCAGGTCCTTGTTTCGTTTCGATGTTCGCTCCAACACGGCGCAACGCATGCCAGCCGCGCGAAGCTCGCGGCGGAGCAGGCTCGGCAGAAATCGGCCGATGCCGTTGGTTTCCAGCCTGATCGCGGGCAGGTAGAGGTCGCGGGCGAACTGCACCACCTGCTGGCACAGCTGGGTCGCCTCGTCGGTTTCCGAGGTCCGGGCGGGATCATGCTTCAGATACCGGATGCCGTGCAGCCAGTAGCCGCCCTCGCTGTCGGTGAACACGGCCGCGACAACGCTCGCATCGCCCGAGCCTGGCGCTCCATAAGACGGATCCCACCAGCAGGAAGCGGACACCAGGCGCTTGCCTCCCAGGGTCAGCGTCGCCTCCCGGTTGCCTTCCGTGTACACCAGCTCTTCGGCGTACGGGCGCAGCCGGTTCGGATCCAGCCGGCCCTCGACGATGTTCCGCGGGCGCAGCAGCATCTGGCTCTCGAACTTTGCCGGCCCGGCGCGCCTGCGGATGGCCTCGATCCGCTGGGCCGAAAACCGCTCGGGCCAGCGGCTGCGACCCTGCGCATCGACAAGCGGCAGTTCCAGCCGGTGGAATCCCGCCAGTTGCGGCTGTGCTTCCCCGAGTTCCGGACGCGCAACGTCGGCGTAGATCGAGTAGAACGTGTGGGGCGTGCCGACAAAAAGCTGCAGGCCACCCGGCACGACCACATAATCGATTTCCTGCAACCGGGTCGCAGTTCCGCGCGTTTGCTTGGGGTGTCACATGTATTCGGAACCTCGACATCGTCACAGATGATGACGTCAGCGCGAAGGCCGGTGATATTCGCGGCCACTCCCTTGGCCAGCATCGAAGGATCGCGAAGTTCGGCATTGCGCCGAACGGTGAATTGGTCAGAGGCCCAGTGGTCGGCCTGCCGTGGCTTCAATCGCGTTGTCAGCGGATGGCGCTCGATGGTCCGCTTGACGTTGCGCACCATCTTCTTTGCCAGGGCGAAGTCGCCGGCCAGAACCAGGATGCGCAGGTTCGGATCCCGGAACAGCAGCCAGGCGCAGAACAGTCCCACGAGCGTGGATTTTCCGGAGCTGCGAAACGCGAGCAGGAGCAGCTGGCGGTCGCCGCGCTGCCATCGTTCGGCAAGCCAGGAAGCAATCTTCAGGTGCAGCTTTGGAGTGGGTTGTCCCTGGCTGTTGTTCCAGATCCAGACAAAGGCCGCGAAGGTCGCCTTCGATGCGGGACTGGCGCCGGCCGAAAGCGACGGGCAGCCCTCACGGTTCAACGGCCTCGAGCGAAACCAGACCATTATTGGATTCCCCGAGAGTGAATTTCCCAGGAGTGGCAGCCGGGGACGGAGCGGTTTGGATCAGTGGCAGCGGCTGCAAAGTTCCCGGGGCGGGGAAAACCGCGGCCGGGCCGACCGGAGCGATGCCCGCCGCTTGCGCACGACGCATCATCAGCTCGGAAAGAAAGGCGCTGAAACGAGGGCAATCCTGCAGCAGCCCGTCGATCCAGGCCGAACCCAGCCGGCCGTCCACCGCGGCGGCACTCAGCGTCGCCGGCGTCAGCAAGGGGCTGTAGCAGCGCGCCGCGCGGACGCGCTGACGCTCGATATCGGCCTGCACCAGGGTCTCAAGCTTGTACTGTTCGGCAACGCCAACGACGAGGTCCGATCCCTGGCGGGCCCGATCCACATAGCTGCACCCCGTCAGCAGCAGTGCCGCGATCAGGCAGGGGAGTGAGGGAAGCGCAGTAGAAACGCAGCGCGAGGCCCATCGTGCGGTCGACACCGCACGACCCCGCAGCGAAATGAGGGCCATGAGACGGCTCCTGTGGATTGGTTGAGATGGAAAAGGACTGGCCGGCAGTCATGCCGGCGCAGTGCCTGCGCGATCAGTCGTCGTCGGCTGGCAGCTCGAGGTCCAGTGCCTCTTCGGCCTCCCGAACGAGACGATCGAGGTGCTCGAATTCGCCCGCGACAACGTCGTCATCGATCGCGGCGCGGGCCCAATGGGCCAGCTTCACCAGCAGATGAATGTGGGACAATGCTCCCCGGCAGCCGGCCTGATAGGCGAGAAAGCCTTTGCTGTCTTCGGGAGGGGTTTCATTGGCGAAGCGCCCGTACGTGCCAATGGCGCGAGCGAGCAGGCCGGGGAGATTGCCGAGAAGGTCGCGCCGGAGTTCATCCAACCCCTCATTTGCTGAGGAGCGGCCCGCCGGGGACACGGTGTCCCGTTGGTCGATCACCTCATCGTTCTCCCGGTGTGCACTGTGGTGGAGCGGACGGCCGCCCCAACTTGCCCAATCGTCGCCTCAGCGGCGCTTTCGACGCGGTTGTGGGCCGGTCGGCCCGATCGACGCCTGGCGCAGGGCCGAGTGTCAGCTTCTTTTGTGCAATCGCTCGACCGACCATGCCCGCGATGATCCCTGCAAATTCGGCGCTCTGGTAAAGGATGCCCAACACCGTCTCATTGTCAAAATCGGCAATGCCGAGGTTGCGCAATAAAAACAGAATTGCGGTCACCAGCGGCCCGACAAAGCCTTTCGAGAGGTACCAAGGCTTGGTTTGCTGAATCATCGGCAGCATCCGAACAGTGGTGATTCGAGACGTGCAACGAGGTCGCCCAGTTCAAAGAAGAGAGACGGAGCGCAGGCTCTGTTGCATCAGCGAGAACGCTGACCGGTAGCGTGAAGAGGACGCATCGAGCAGGCTGCGTCTCTGCTGATATTCAAGGTCGTCGTTGATACGATCGATGCGCAGGCTGCTGAGGTTGGTGGCATCCTGCTCGTCGCGCGCAGCCTCCCCTTCAAGTCCGCTCAAGGTCGATTCAGCCGAACCGCCCCCGCCGGCGGTCAAACCCTGCGCACCAAAGCGTGCACGCTGGGTTGCCATCGCCCGACGCAGCTGCTCCCGTCGCTCCCGCTGCTGGACCTCCTGCTGCTGCTGAATCTGCTGCGTTTGCGTCTGCGCATCCGCCTTGGCCTCAGCCTGATTGGTCTTTTGCTGGGCCATATCCATACCGAACTGCACCGCGCTCAGGGCCGCGGTTGGCAGCATTCCACCCATCGACACTCTCCATTGGCTAGACAGGAAGCGGCGGCGGACGATCAGCCTGAAACGCTAATCTCCATCGAAACCGACAGCAGCGTGAAGGGCAGCGGGACGTCCTGTTCGATCCGCCAGATCGGATCAATTCCGGTATCCCGCCAGCCGAGCGTTCGCACGGTGACGTCGCCGCTGTAGGCCTCCAGCGGCGCGCCCAGAAGGCCCTCGCTGAACCGCCTGAACGGCACGTACATGAGACCGCGTCCGCTATCCAGATAGAGGGCCTTGGTATCCAGGACCCGGAGCGTCAGCGAAATGGGCCGGAACCGGCCGCCTGAGCTGCCGGAAAGAGAAACGGCGGCTGGCGGCAGGGGTTGTATGGTGTGCGTGAACGGCAGGCCGAGTTGTACCGACAGAGCGGGCTCATCCAGTCTTACTATCCCGCCCTGCACATCTTTGTCTCCGACCACCGCGCCATCGGCCAGCACCTTCACACGACGGCCCTCGAGATGGCTTGCCCCGGACCATTCCTGTTTGGGGGTCACCGAAGTTCCAGCCAGGCCGCAATCGACGTTCAGCGTCTCGTCGAAAACTTCGATGAAAACGGTGCCCTCCCGCTCGACCAGGAGGAAAACATCTTCCCCGACGTTGGTGATGGCGAGGACATGGCCGTCTGTCTGCTGCTGTGTCCAGCCGCTGACTTCTTCGTCGCGATAGACGGTCAGTGTGGCGACGGTTCCATTGGTCATCGCGAGGTGGAGCAGCCGCCGCGACTCGTCGTAGCACATGTCGATGGGGTGATCCATCAGGTGGTGCGCGAGCATGGCGAGGTCGGAAGCCTGGTAAGCCTGTTCGACGTCGGAGAATAGGAATTCGCGAAGCTACGATCCCGTGCGAGGCACAAAAAGCGTAGCCCCGTCCACGTCTTGAGGTTGAATTGTCCGATCGATGCGCGAGCCGACCCGGGTCTGCCGGAACAGCTGGATGTTGGTTGGCGTCAGCGGATCCCCGGTGACCATCCATTCGGCGCCGGACGTGAAAACCTGCAAATGACGGCCAGAGAACACGTGGCGGATGGCATTGACCTGGTCGGATAGGATGGGAAACTCGATCGCTTCGTCATCAAGTCCCTCGCCAACATCGAAATTGAACAGATCGGCGGATTTCGATAGCCAGAGCCGGTTGGGCATGTCGCGCGAGCCGCCAATGACCAGCCGGTCCTGATGGAAGCAGACGCTGATGGGCCAGCCATGGGCTTCGGAAAAGACCTGCTCCGTCCAATCGATCGTCGGCGTCGTCCATGTCAGCGGCTGGCCACAGACCGCGTGCACCGCCACGGAAGAAAGCACCGCAGTGATGGCGACCTCTTTGCCGTTGATGCGCAACCGCGCACCGATATGCGAAGGCGTAAACACGGGAGCAGACGCCGTAACTTGGATAAGGCCTCCGGTGCCGCTCGGCTGCACCGTCACCGCCGGATCAGCAAACTTGTAGTGTGGGGAATAAACCCAGTTATCCTTCGAATAAAAATTCCAGCTGGTCAGCAGCCAGACGTTGTCGGAGGTCCGCGTTATCTTACGGGGTGCTACGTCCGGGTGTACAATAAGCAGCGTGTCGGCACTCTGCGTCCAGTTGATCTGGCCGAGCTGAGCGGCAGTCCAGGGTGCACCGATGATGGCAACTCTTGCGCCATCCCGATAAACATCGATACGTCTGTCGGTGAAGACGAGCAGGTATACCTGCTCGGTGTTGAACTCGAACGAGATCAGCCGACCGGGCCCGGCTGCGATATCCACCAGTCGCAGGCCATGACGGCGGCTCACTCCTCCCGTCGGGTGAATGAAGACATTGCGCAGACGCCTGGCGCCGTTTTCGTACGCCCGCAAATCTCCGCGCCCGAGCAGTTGCGGCGCAATTTCGCCTCCGGCAAAGCTCGTCTTATGGATCCGCGCGTGCGGCATCACATGCGCCCCTCTAGAAGAGAAAAATCCTCAATGGCCGGCGGCGTATCCTCCTGGGCGTCGATCAGTCTTGCGCGCCGCAGCTCCCCCTCGGCCAGCTTCTGCAGGATTTCCCAGCGCCCGGTGCTGTCGGTCAGCGGGATGCAGAATTCCGCGGCGAGCTGCGCGATCAGCGCGATGTCGAAAAAAGCCGGAAAATCTGCCTCATCAGGCCGAGACACGTAGGTCAGCACCACCTCATCCACGTCGGTCAGCACCTGACGTTGGATGATCTTGTAGACGGCGCCCTGGCCGCGACCGGCGGTTCCAGCGGATAAGACACGGATACAATCGGCAGGCAGCTGAAAGGCGTTGGCGAAGTCGGCGATGGGCGAAGTGGAGAGCCTGGGCAGGGTCATCTGGTAGGTTGCGAAGTTCCACGGATGGGACGACAGCACGGCGTCGCGGACCGTCGGGTAAAGACTGGCCGCCACCTCCGCCTCCGCGGTTCCTTCATCAAAGGAGGCGATGGTATGGGCGCCGACCTTCAGCAGGGCGCGAGAACATAAGTCGATTCGGGAGAGGGCCATACCGAACTCCTGTGGGCGGATTTCTGGAGTGGACTGGAACAAAGGCGCGGGGAAATAAGCAGCACACACCCTCCGCACCGGCCCGGTACGGAGGGGTGTGCGCCATTACTGACGTTAGTCGGCGTCGGTAGTCCCGAACGGCGTCAGGTTTGCGACATCGACGCTGCCGGTGGCATTGGCGTTGACCAGGAAGACGCCAGCCCCCGGAGTGCTCGCCGTCGCGACGTTGGCGAGGATCATGTCCCCCACCCGCAGCATGTCCGCGGCGGCGTTGAAGTAGCCGGTATTGTCGACAACCGTTCCGTCGTCAGTGCTGGTGTAATGCCAGAGCGTAAACCCGTTGGCGTAGGCCAATACGCTCAGGTTCTTTGGGTTGTAAGCCATGGTCGATGTCCTCAGCTCTCGAGGCAGGGAAGGGTGACAACACCTGATGGGTCGATGAGGCAAGCCCCCTGGCTCATCATGTTGTTGACGAAGTGCGCGGCACGATCGCCGTGCCAGGTGATGTCGGTCTTGACTTCCGCTCCGATCGCGTGGCCGACAGCGGTCTTGTGGTACCAGAAGCACTTGCGGACGTTTCCGGACTTCGGCAGGCCCGAGTGCGGCAACCAGAGGGCGCCCAGCCAGCGTTTCGCCTGGGTCCCCTTCCAAGGCAGGTCGTCGTCGCCGACATAGTCCGCGTTGGCAAATTCCTCGATGTTGAGCAGTTCGCTCCACTGCTTCCAGCCGACCACAGCAAAGCGCTGGCCGTCGTCTGGAACGTCGATTTCACCGAGTTTTTCGAAGGCCGTCAGGACCTTCGCCTTGGTCATTCCGTCGGTTCCGGCCCCGGCCTGGGTGCTGGAACTTGCAAGCTGGCTGATGATCAGCTCATCCGTCTTGCGGCCGAGAGCAAAGGCGCCCGCCTTTGCCACCACCTGCTGTTCGTTGATGTTGGTCTTCAACTCATCGAGCTGATCAACCCAATCTCCGGCATAATAATCCTGAAGACTGCACTCGACTGGCGTATGGTCGACGTTCATTACAGGAACCTTGCCATGACGCGCTTTTGTAGACGCGGTGCCCTTGCCTACCTTCTGGAAGACAGTGCTGGAACCGGTAACATTGTTCTTTATACGAATAGTATTCCGAAGCTTCGAGCCCATCTGCTGATACTGAAGATGAACTTCTGCTTCGAAGTTCTTGACGAACGACAACTCCACGGAGGTCGACATTTCAAGAGGTCTCCTATCGCCCGAAGGCGAAGCGGGTGGGAGGAAATGCCGGTTGTGGCGGGGGACCGCCGGCGAACGCCGAACGACGAGGGCCTCGCACTGTTCTCTAGCGCGGGTTGTCCTCGCGACGGTGATTTGACGTTGCTGAAACTGAGGCTGCGAACCGCGTCGGGTGTGCCATCGCGACGGCCCGCCGCCGAAGCGGCGGGCCAAGGGCGACGCTCGGCCGCCTTACCCTTTGTCCTGATATAACTTGCGGAAGCCTTCGCGGACCTTATCGACGATCGCGGGGTCCTGATGCTTCCAGTATCGGGGATCGCGCATCAACTGCTTCAGGGAAGCCTCGTTGATGCTCTCTTCTCCCGCGGGGGCGTCCCGGACCAGGCCCGGCTCCTCGCCGTCCATCATCCGGTGCATTGCGACGACACCTTCGAAGGTCGTTGACAGGGCCTCGAACACCCGCTTGGGAAGGCGGGCGCGCCCCCAGGCATCAATCTGCCGGGCAGCCTCGCGCCAGCGCTCCTCGCCGCCAAACTGCTTGGTCAGCCGCTCGATCTGCGCATCGGCCTCGAACATGGCCGCGAGTTCGCTGATCATCGGCATCAGCCGCTCGCAGGCCAGGTCGTAGACAAGTTGGGCCTGTTCCTGGGAAAAGCCGGCAGCGTGGAGCCGCCGGTTGATATCGGCATCCGTCGTCAGAAGGTCGTTCTTGACGACAAGGCGATATTGGTCCGGCGTTCCGGGAACGTCACGGGGCGGCAGCGAGGACAGCTTTCTTTCCAGCTCCATGTAGGACTTGAGCAGGGCGTCCAGGCGCACCTGGCCACTCCGCTCGTCCCAAAACTTATCCGGCAATCCGGCCGGACGTGCCGAGCGATCGTCCGAGACGGCAGGCGCGACGGCGACCTCGCCGGCGTTACCGGACAGGCCGGCATCGAGCAGATTCTCAGTCATCAGACGACTCCCTCACAAAGGGGTTGCAAACTTGATGCAAGATCGCAGCGTTCCCTGGGCGGTCAGCATCAGCATGTGCGCCACAAGCTGACGCTGACCTTCCAGGTAACGAAGATGCGCGTCGCTTGCCGCGGGGCCGAGCGTCCGTTCCAGTGTCCATGCCCGTAGGTGCTGGAGAACGCGCTTTCCCTCCGGCGTCGAAAAGCAGCGGGCAAACGTGATCGCCAGGGATGGCTGTTCGGCCACCTCAGCGTTCGGTTCGTCGGTTTCGCCTGCTTCAAACCACTGCCAGCCCTCGCTTTTCATTCGTGCTGTCCCTCTTCGCTCCGGGCCGGCGGCAGTTCCGACAGAGCCTGGGCCAACGCGTCGGTGACGTCGGTGCTCGCCGTCTGGACACGCATAAGGTCGCCGGGAACGCCAAGGGTGCGGCCCAGCCACCGAGCCGCGGCGGCCTGATCAACTGCCGCCATGGCCTCGGGACCAAGGCCTCGGACGGCGTCGAGCCACACGAGTGTGTTTTGAACGTCCTGCTGGGCCTGATAGCGGGCTTGGGGAGACTTGTATTCGAGTGCGACAAGCCGGTGATCCAGCGGCATGTCCGGGATTTCGCCACGCCGTGCCAGAATCGCGCGAGCGCGCGTCGCGAGGGGAGAGAGCAGCTCCGATTGCAGCCGTCCGTAGGTGGCGCCGAGAATGCGCGCCATTTCGGCGGACCGCTCAAGGACCTCCGTCGCGGTCATCCGTGGGCCGTTGACCTGGCCCAGCTGATCGACGAACAGGGCCTTTCTGATCCGCCCTCTCAGCTGGTCAAGAACGAGCTCTGAAACGTCAAAGCGACCCGGCGTTTCGAGAGGTTTGAGGCCGGCGGAGCCGACGGCTTTCGGAATAATCGTGCCCGGCACCAGCTTGATCGTTGCCGGATTGATTACCCCGTCGTCGTCTGCCTGCCAGATGCCGGTGACCGCGATCGAGGCGTTTTTGAGCACCAGCTCGACAACCTTATTCGCCGTCTTGATATCGGGCAGGGCTTTCATCACCGGCGATCGGCCGTAGATTTCGCCCGGCGCCTTCAGCCAGCGAAAGTTGATGAAAGGAGATGCGGCGAACCGCCCCTCCGCCAGGACCAAATCCCCCGCGATGTCGCGGCCATCTTCCACGATCGCGATGTAGCCGTAGCCGTTGCCGTCCGGAACCACGGCCTCGACGACAGGTACCCGAAGCTCAACGTCGTTAGTCCGCTCGGAGAGCCGAAGTTTCTGCGAATTGCGCGCGTTCGGAAAGCGGGCGAGGAGTTGCTGGACGGTTAACTCGTGGCGGCGAAAGGTGACATCCAGCCGACCATATGGCCCCTCCTCCAAGACAACCTGGACCAGCGGAACTGCGGTGAAGCGAAAGGCCGACGGTTCTCCCGCCGGCATTTCTTCAAAAAGAAGACAAGATGTGCCGGCGGTTACCAGGTCCAGGTAACACTGGTGCATTTCGACCGCGAAGTTCGAGCGGTCGAAATGCGACTGCATCACCGTGCTGGCGCGCTCGAGTTCGCCCGCGACGTCCGCCCGCTCCTCCTCGGGGATGTCGGGGCCTGCGGTGAAGCCCATCCATCGCGTCCACGGGGGTGTCAGCTGCGCCATCAGGCTCGCGGCCAATTGGTCCACCGCGTCAGGGGCGGTTCCGTCGAAGATGCGATCCCAGCGTCGCGGGCCTGCCGAGGCCGAGCGAACAGCAGTGTCGCGGGTCGGCAGGGCATAATCGTAGCATTCCTGCCACAATCCCTCCCAGACCGCGCGCCGTTCTTTTGCGCGCTGATATCTGGTGAGCACGGCGTCCGGTGACAGAGCAGCCATGTCTCACTCTCCGAGCAGGGACTTGCGTGCGGGGATCCAGTCAGCAGCCATCAATAATCCCCTGGAAGACGTTGCTATCGTCCCAATGCGGCCTGATTGCCGATGGGTCAGCGCCTCTTTCCTGCGTTCGCTCTCGCTCGGTTCCGGGGCCTCGGCCTGGGGGGCCGCTGCCGGTGTTGTCGTTGCGACTGGTGTGGTTTGCTGAGAAGTAGACTGGGAAGCCTTTGGCGTAGGCGGAGTGATCGCCTTGAAGAGCCCGCCCATTCGGGTGTCCTCCTGCGGATGGATGGAGAGATATCATGCAGACGCACGTAAGGCGTTCGTTATCTAGGACTATATCCCTAGTGATCAGCCCCTGTCAAGGCGTTATTCGGCGCGAACGTCATCGTGGCGCAATCTCTTGTAAAGTTGCCAGGGAGTGAGGGTCCAAGGGGCGTGCAGACCGAGCACATGCTTGACGGCCTCGACACACGTGTAGGGACGCACCGGTGCGAGCCGTAGCGGCGCGCTGCGAATCCGAGTTCGCACAACGTTCAACCCGAGGCTACGGTACCAGTGCGCAAGCTGGTCCGAACTCAAGTCGCCGAAGAGATCGAGGTCGGTGCGGTGCGACATCGGGTCGCAGGCAATCCAGCCTCGGTCAACCCGCACGATCACAAAGCAGTGCCGAAAACCTTTTCGCAACCAGCGGAGGCAAAGTAGACCCGCCTGGTCAACGAACACGACCAGAGCAACGCGCTCTTGCTTCGCTCTGGTCGCGGCGGTTGAAACAGGCGGGGGCTGGCCGGAAGGCTCTCCTGTCGTTGCTGTGAGCTGTCGGATCAATCGATAATGCCCTTGTCCCGCAATACGGTCCCCAATCTGTCCAGCGCTTCCCCCCACCACTGGGCCGGTTGCGCCTCGTCGGCGCAGCGGGGATCCGGCGGCCGACCGATAAGCCCGAACCGGGCAAGCACGGTCAGATGCACAGCGCCAACGACCCCCCGGCGTCGAAGCCCCATAATCGCGCGATAGATGTCGTCAGGGTCGCACGGACGGGAAAACATCCCGCCGCCCGCCAGCTGGGCGCCTTCCCGGCGGACTTGCTGGCATCGGACAAACCAGAACCACGCTTCTTCAGCAGATTCGAAAGCATTAATAGGAGGTTGAGCTATAGTCCGGGCGACGGGATGGAGCATGGGCACAACGGATCACCTTCCGACCATGTCAATTTCCCCAACATTATCAGACTATGGTCCTTTTTCAAGCGCCTCATAGCAAGACGTTCCTAGTGCAATCGGGCCGTGGATAGAAGACCATGTTCCCATGCTCAGGCATTCTGACATTTGGAACGCGATCGATCGGCTGGCCCGTGACCGCGGGCTTTCCCCCTCCGGCCTTGCCAAGAAGGCCGGGCTCGATCCAACCACTTTCAACAAGAGCAAACGGAAGACACGCGACGGCAAGGAACGTTGGCCGAGCACGGAAAGCCTTTCCAAAGTGCTGCAAGCGACCGGGGCGTCCCTGAATGAATTTATCGCCTATGTCGGCGGCCTCGGAACGGCGGCCTATCAGAATATCCCGGTGATTGGCTTCGCTCAGGCTGGTACCGCTGGGTATTTTGACGACGCAGGTTATCCCTCCGGCGCCGGATGGGAGGAGATTCCGTTTCTGAATGTCGGAGATCCTCATGCCTATGCGCTGGAGGTCAGCGGCGACAGCATGGAACCGGTTTACCGCGATGGAGACGTTCTCATCGTCTCGCCAGCGGCTGAAACGCGGCGCGGAGATCGCGTGGTCCTCAAGGCCCGCGACGGCGAGGTGATGGCCAAGATCCTGCGTCGCAAGACGTCCTACAAGTTTGAGCTCAGTTCCCTCAATACTGAACACCCTGACCGCTGGCTCGCGGCAGAGGATGTGGAGTGGGTCGCCCGCGTTGTCTGGGCCAGTCAATAACCAGGCTGGCCAGGAAGCGGCTCGCCAGCCTCAGCTTGCGGAAGTGGGAACTCTCAGATCGTCTCCCGCTCGTGCCCGCTCAATTAGGACAATGGTCTCCGGCACGCCATAAAGCGCGATGAAGGACCCCATCCGTGGTCCTTCCGATTGTCCGAGAAGAATCTCATAGAGCGCCTTGAACCAGGCGCGCAGATCGCCAAAACAGGGATGTCGCTTGCCGACCTCATAAACCAGGGTTTGCAAGGCCTCACCATCGACACGATTCTGCTCCTGCGCACCGGCAAGTTCCCGTGCCAGGTCTTCCAGCGCCTGACTTTCCTGCGCGCTCGGCGGCCGGTAGGTTTGCCGCGGCTTGACGAAGTCCCGATAGTAGGCGATCGCGTGGGTGATCAGCTGCGCCGTGATTGGCGCGGTTTGTGACGTTGCCTCCGGCCAATAGCGTGAAACGAAGTGCCAGATGACCTCAGGATTTTCGCTATGGCAAACGGCGACTAAGTTCAGCAATGCAGAGAAGGTAACCTCCGGACCGGCCGGGGGCGGCTCACCGCGATGAATATGCCAGATCGGATTTTCGAGCTTCGCCGCCGGCTCCTGCGATGGGTAACGACGCTGCAAGTCAAGCCAATCGTCCGTGGTCTTAGGAATGGATCCAAAATGCAGACGCTTCGCGGTTTTTGGCTTTTGAAACATGAATAAAGCCAGGCTTTCCGCCGGCGCGTAAGTCAGCCAGTCATCGACGGCAAGTCCGTTGCCCTTCGATTTGGAAATCTTTTCACCGCGTTCGTCCAGGAACAGTTCGTAGATGAAGCTTTGCGGCGGTCGCCCACCCATGGCTTGGCAAATCCGGCTGGACAGGCGCACGGAATCGATCAGGTCCTTGCCGGCCATCTCGTAGTCGACGCCAAGCGCGACCCATCGCATGGCCCAATCGGCCTTCCACTGCAGCTTGCAGTTGCCGCCGGTAACCGTGGTTTCGACGCGAGAGCCGTCCTCGTCCACATAAACAATGGTTCCGGCGTCCGCATCTCGGTGGAGGATCGGCACCTGCAAGACCCGGCCACTGCGCGGTGAGACGGGAAGAAACGGGCTGTAAGAAGCTCTGCGTTCTGCACCCAGCGTGGGCAAGATGATGCGGGTGATTTCGTCGTAATGACGCAGGACCAGCCGCAGCGCATCGTCCAGCCGTCCGCTGCGATAACAGTCGGTCGCGCTGACAAAATCATAGTCGAAGCCAAACCGGTCGAGGAAGGCGCGCAACCGCGCGTTGTTGTGCGCTCCGAAGCTCGAGTGGGTCCCAAACGGGTCCGGAATATCGGTGAGCGGACGTCCCAGATAGGACTGCAGCATGTCTTGCTGCGGCACATTGTCCGGAACCTTTCGAAGCCCATCCATGTCATCTGAAAAGGCATAAAGTCTGGTGGGAAGGTCGGACAGCACCGAAAAGGCGCGACGAACCATGGTCGTGCGCGCCACTTCTCCGAAGGTGCCGATATGGGGCAGGCCGGAAGGGCCGTAACCCGTTTCAAACAGCACGTAACCCTTCGGCGGAGGCTTCCCGCCCAGCCGATCGATGAGCGCGCGCGCTTCGACGAACGGCCACGCACGGCACTCCTGAGCGAGCCTGAGCAGATCGGCGTCGGCAATGTTCGTTGAGTTCATCGGTCTCGCTTTGTTCGGCTGAGGCAAACTTGCCGGTTGCCGGTTCATTTCCAGATCGGCCGACCGCTGCCGGGTAGGCCGTAGGCACCCCATTTCGCGGTGACACGGTCGATCACGCTCTCGGTCATCCTGATTTTTCGACCCCACTCCCGGTTCGTTTCGGACGGCCATTTTGCTGTGGCATCGATGCCCAGCTTACTGCCCAGGCCGGACACAGGTGACGCGAAATCCAGATAGTCGATAGGCGTGTTCTCGATTACCGTAATGTCGCGCGCCGGATCGACATTGGTGGAAAGCGCCCAGATCACGTCCTTCCAGTCGCGTGCCGAGATGTCGGCGTCCACCACGATCACGAACTTGGTATACATGAACTGCCTCAGATAGGACCAAATTCCCATCATGATGCGTTTCGCATGGCCGGGATAGGCCTTCTTCATCGCCACCACGGCCACCCGATAAGAGCACCCCTCCGGCGGAAGCCAGAAATCGGTGATTTCGGGAAACTGCTGCGTCAGGAGCGGGACGAAAACATCATTCAGAGCTTCCCCCAGGACCGACGGTTCGTCGGGCGGTCGTCCGGTAAAGGTCGAGAGGTAGATCGGCTTGCGCCGCATGGTGATCGCCGTGACGCGAAAAACCGGGAAGGGCTCCACGGCGTTGTAGTAGCCGGTATGGTCGCCGTAGGGTCCTTCGTCGCCGTAATCGTCCAGAGAAACCAGACCTTCCAGCACGATTTCGGCCTGTGCCGGGACCTTTAGTGGAATTGTCTTGCAGTCGACCAGTTCGACCCTGCTGCCGCGCAGGAGGCCTGCGAACTGGTACTCCGATACCGTATCGGGAACGGGCGTCACCGCGGCGAGGATGGTACCCGGATCGGCGCCGATCACGGCGGCGGCGGGGAGCGGTTCCGTCCGGCTGTCCTTCCAGCGTGCGTGGTGCTGAGCGCCTCCGCGGTGCTTCAGCCAGCGCATGTAGGTGCTGTTCCGGCCGGTGACCTGCATCCGATAGATGCCGAGATTGGCCACATCCCGCCGGTCGCCCCCTCCTGAGCCAATTGACGGCCCCTGTGTTACCACCAGGGGCCAGGTGATCAGCGGCGCCGGTTCGCCGGGCCAGCACATCTGGATCGGCAGGAGCGTGAGATCGATGTCGTCCCCGGTGAGCACGACCTCCTGGCATGGCGCGACACCAACCGTCTTCGGCCGCATCGCCATGACGGTGCGCAGGAGCGGCAGCATGTCCAGGGCTTCTCTCCAGCCACCCGGAGGCTCGGGCTGGCGCAGAAAGGCGAGCGCTTCACCCACTTCCCGCAGTCCGGAGGGTTGACGGTCCATCCCCCAGGCAACGCGTTCGACCGTGCCGAAAAGATTGACCAGCACCGGCATGCCGTACGACGTGCCATCCTCCCGCACGACATTTTCGAAAAGGACCGCCGGGCCGCCCTCGGCGAGAAGCCTGGTCTGGATCTCGGTCATCTCCAGCACGGGCGAAACGGGTTCGCGGACCCGCACCAGACGTCCCTCGCTCTCAAGTCGGGCCATGAAATCGCGCAAGGATCGATAGGGCATTTCGTCGCTCGTTGCTGTATGGCCTGTATCCGATCGCACGCTGGCTCGGCCGTCAAGGTTGGCGGAGAATAATGACCTCGCCGCCTGTTCGCATCCCTGACGTCGCGAGAACGCGTTGCATAAAGCTGCGGGCGGCAATCACCGACAATGTCACATTTGACCCGGAACACCGGCGTCCCTATAAACCCGGCGGGCCACGGCCTCCCGACGGGCCGCGACCCATCTGCAAGGATGGGAGCAAGAATCCTCGATGACCACACCCTCGCGGCCGGCTGTCCGGCCGGCAAATCCCTGTTTTTCTTCCGGTCCCTGTGCGAAGCGACCTGGCTGGTCGTTCGCGGTACTGGAGGGCGCCTACCTCGGTCGTTCGCACCGCTCCAAGGGCGGCAAGGCGAAGCTGGCAGACGTGATCGGTCGATCGCGGGCGCTGCTGGGCTTGCCTGAGGACTGGCGGCTCGGCATCGTTCCGGCGTCGGATACCGGAGCCATTGAGATGGCGATGTGGAGTCTGCTGGGGGAGCGCGGGGTCGATATGCTCGCCTGGGAAAGCTTCGGCGAGCAGTGGATTACCGACGTCCGCAAGCAGCTCAAGCTGGCCGATGTTCGCGCGCTGACCGCTGAGTACGGCAGGCTGCCAAACTTGCCGGACGTTGATCCGGCGCGCGATATCGTCTTCACCTGGAACGGGACCACATCTGGCGTGGTCGTGCCGGATGGCGGGTGGCTCGACGAGGCGCGTACCGGCGTTGTCCTCTGCGACGCCACCTCCGCAGCCTTCGCCTATGATCTCCCCTGGTCAAAGCTTGATGTGGTCACGTGGTCCTGGCAAAAGGTGCTGGGCGGCGAGGCGCAGCATGGCATGCTGGCACTCTCTCCGCGCGCGGTCGCCCGCCTGGAGAGCTGGTCCCCGCCATGGCCCTTGCCCAAGATTTTTCGCATGACCAAGGGCGGCAAGCTGATCGACGGCATTTTTGTGGGCGAAACTATCAACACGCCGTCCATGCTGGCGGTGGAGGACGCCCTCGATGGCCTTCGCTGGGCCGAGGCCA
>DAIQPV010000010.1:13573-22439 GCA_036787145.1 Rhodospirillales bacterium | reverse complement strand
AACCTGACGACTCTCATTGCCGGCATCCTGCTCTACGTTTTCGGCTCCGGGACCATCCGCGGCTTCGCCGTGACGCTGTCGATCGGCATCATCACGACGATGTTCACGGCGGTAACGGTGACCCGGCTGATCGTGACCATCTGGCTTCGGCGGGCGCAGCCGCGCTTCGTGCCGATCTGAGGACCTGTCCATGTTTCGCGGTTTGCGGGTCGTCCCGCCGGACACCAAGATCCGGTTCATGTCGATGCACAAGATCAACTTCGCCCTTTCGGCGCTGATGGTCGTGGCCTCGATTGTCTTATTTGCCGTCAAGGGGCTGAACTATGGCATTGATTTCAAGGGCGGCATTCTTCTCGAGGCGCACACCGAGCAGGCGGCCGACCTCGCCGTCATGCGGGGAAAGCTGGACGCGCTGGGGCTTGGCGAAGTTTCTCTGCAGACGTTCGGTTCCGAGAACGACGTCCTGATCCGCATAGAAGAGCAGGAGGGGGGAGAAGCGGCGCAGCAACGGGCGATCTCCCTGGTCCGGGAGGCGCTGGGCGCAGGCGTGCGGTACGACCGGGTCGAGGTGGTCGGGCCGCAGGTCAGCAGCGAGCTGTTCTGGAACGGAATGTACGCACTGGGCGCTTCGATCATCGCCATTGTCATCTACATCTGGTTTCGATTTGAATGGCAGTTCGGCATCGCCGCCGTGCTGGCCGAGGTCCACGACATCGTTTCCACGGTCGGGCTGTTCGCGCTGCTCGGGATGGAATTCAACCTGACCAGCATTGCGGCGTTGCTGACGCTGGCTGGGTATTCGATCAACGACACCGTCGTCGTGTTCGATCGGGTGCGGGAAAACCTCCGCAAGTACAAGACAATGCCGCTGCGGGACCTGCTCGACATGTCGGTCAACCAGACGTTGTCGCGAACGACGATGACCAGTGCCACGGCGCTGCTGGCACTCTTCGCCCTTTACGTCTTCGGCGGCGAAGTGCTGCGCGGCTTCAGCCTGGCCATGATCTGGGGGATTGTGATCGGCACGTACTCATCGATTTTCGTGGCTTCCGCGCTTCTCCTCTACATGAACGTCCGCCGTTCGTCAGGAGCAGGTGAGGCGGCGGCGGTCGCCGAACGGCCGTAGGCTTCCGCCATGCCGATCGATATCACCGCCCGACCTGCTGCCGGGCGCCAGATCGTCGAGCGGTATGGAAATGGTGGCTTCACCATTGCCGGCGTCCGCCATCCGGGGTCGGTGCTCGTTTTCAGGGACCGGACCCTAGCCTGGGCAAGCCGCGGGGCGGACGACATCGACGTGGCGGCACTTCGGCTCGCTCTGTCCGGCGAAGCTGTGCCGCGCATCCTCGTCGTCGGCTGCGGCCGCAGCTTTGCGCCGCGGCCTGCCGGTTTCGATGAAGCGATGCGTCAGGCCGGGGCCGGGGTCGAATGGATGGACACCGGGGCCGCCTGCCGCACTTTTAATGTCCTTCTGCTCGAAGACCGCGATGTAGCCGCCGCGCTGATCGCGGTGGAGTAGGGCGGAAAAGAAATGGCCGGGACTGGGCCCGGCCATTTCCGCTCTTTCGCCGTTTCTGCAAGCCTTACCGGGTTCAGGCGTTCGCGAGGTTCCCCGCGACGAATTCCCAATTGACCAGATGGTCGAGAAAGGTCTGCACATAGTCGGGCCGGCGATTCTGGTAGTCGAGATAGTAGGCGTGTTCCCAGACATCGCAGGTCAGCAGCGCCGTCTGGCCGTGCGCCAGGGGCAGATCGGCGTTGGGCGTTTTGGAAATCTTCACAGCGCCCTTTTCGGCGATCAGCCATCCCCAGCCACTTCCGAACTGGGTGACGCAGGCATTCTTGAACTCTTCAGCAAACTTTTCGTATGAGCCAAAGGCTTGGTCGATCGCCGCGGCGACCTCTCCCGACGGCTTGCCGCCGCCGCAGGGCTGCATGCATTTCCAGTAAAATGTGTGATTCCACACCTGCGCCGCATTGTTGAACACGCCGATCTTTTCGGCGTTGCCGGCCACGGCGAGGATCACGTCCTCCAGGCTCTTGTCCGCAAGCGGACCGTCCTTGGTCAGATTGTTGAGGTTGGTCACGTATGCCTGATGATGCTTGCCATAGTGGAAATCCAGCGTATTGGCCGAGATGTGCGGCGCAAGCGCGTCTTTCGCGTAAGGCAGAGGCGGAAGTTCGAAAGCCATGTGTCCCTCGTTCCCTCAGTTGTCGGTCGGTGGCCAGAGAATATGGCCGGAGAATATGGGGTGCTCGCCAGGATGAAAAGAAGCAGCCGGCGGCAGCCATGCGGATCTAGGAACGAGTGAGGCCGCGGAGCGTTCCCGACCACCGGCAGAGGCTTCTTTGCCACGACGTGAGGCCGACCCGTTCGCGGATGGGGTCGCGCTTGCGGAAACACGAGACCAGCCGGCGAGCCCGGCAGTGAACGATGCTTGCATGTGTGCCCAGGCCCCGGTCCTCGATCAGCCTGGGCAAGGGAGCGGCGTCCGCCAGCAGATGGTCCACGCCGTCGAGCACCCGGTCCAGCACCGCCCGGGTCTGGCCTTTCGCCGAGGGGGCGCGAAGGTGCCGGGGGGTGATCAGGGCATCGTCGAGAAACTGGCGCGGAATACAGAGGCGGCTGAACCGGATCGTCGGATCCTCGCAATCGCGCAACTGGCGCAGAATGCGCAGCCCGCCGCACAGCGCATCGGCCGGCCCCGAGCAGCGGGCGAGATCCTCGCCAACTAATTGCAGCATGTATCGGCCGATCGGCGCGGCCGCGAACTGACAATAAACCATCAGGTCGTGCCAACTGGCGCAGAAATGGTCCCGCGCATCTCTTCGCAGAGCCTGCAGAATATGGCGGGCATGCTCGACCGGAACCCTCGTTTCCTCCTGGCTGAAGCGAAGACGTTGCGCCACCGCTGCGGCCTCGGCCGACCACAACGGACCCGCGCTCTCGCCCGTCAACGCGGCTTCCAGCGCCGTCAGCCTGGCCTGCTTTTCGTCGCGGGCAAGGGCGTTGTTGTCGGTGACGGCTTCGGCGAGCCGCACAAAACGGCCGAAGGCATGCAGATGGGGCCTGAGCGGCTTGGCAAACAGGTCGGGCATCAGGGAGAAATCCGGATCGCTGCCCAGCCGCATCGGCTCATGGTCCTCCTTACAATGCCTACTTCATAGAATAAGGGCGTGGCTTGCGCCTATATCTCTGAAATTCCACGTATGGGCGGAAAATGGCGCATCCCAATCCCACGTATTGCGACAACCTGATGCAAAGGTTCGATAATGATCGATACCTGTGCAGCCTCTTCGCAAAGCCAGCCCAACGGGAGGCGCTTTGGGCGATCGGGGCTTTCAGCGTCGAGGTGGCGCTGATCCGCGAGCAGGTCCGGGAGCCACTGCTCGGCCACATGCGGCTTCGCTGGTGGGCGGATGCCCTCGATGGGGTTTGGGCAGGAACGCCGCCGCATCACCCGGTCGCGGAAGCGCTGGCTGACGCGGTCAGCCGTTTCACGCTTGACCGACAGCCGTTCGACCGGGTGCTGGCGGGACGGGCCCAGGACATGGATGAGGATGCGCCGGCATCAGTCGCGAGCCTGCTCGACTATGCGGACGCGACATCGGCATCCCTCGCGCGCGCGGGCTTGCGGGTGCTGACGGCCGAAGACGGCGAGACGCAGGCGGCGGCGCGGGACGTCGCGGTGGCATGGGCCCTCATCGGGCTGATTCGCGCAGTGCCATTTCATGCCCGCCAAAGACGACTCTATCTGCCTGCAGATCTGAACCAGCAAGCCGGGCTCGATATGTACCGCCTGTTCGAGAGGGGATGCATCGCCGGCCTCCCCGCGGTGGTGGAGAAGCTGGTTAGCGTCGCAACCGATCTTCTTCAACGGGCCCGCGCACGACGGCGCACGGTCTGCGCCGCGGCGTTGCCGGTGCTGCTCCCGGCTTCCCTGGCCGATCTATCGATCCGCAGGCTTCGTGCGGTGGCCTTCAATCCTTTTGACGAACGGGTGCGGCAGCGGCCGCCCTGGCGCATGGTCCGCCTGACGGCCGCCCGGCTCACCGGGCGCTTCTAAACCGCCCGTTACTGCACGGCCCTGGACAAGCCGGGCAACTGGGAACCCGGCGCGGGGGTTGAAGGGTCAAAGGGATTCGGCCCCTCCACCTTGCCGGCCGCAGGAACGCTGGGCGCCGGGAGTGCTGCCAGCTGCGCCGATCCCGTACTCGGTACCGACCTTGCCGGTTTGGACGCGGTCGCGGACACTGCGGGCATAGCCGCCACCGGGGGCTCGGCGGCCTTCTGAGGGATGCTCGCGGCTTCCTGTTTGCGGCGCGTGTTGCGAATCGAGACCAGGTAGTGGGCGATTCCGTAGTTGCCGCGGTCGATCGCGAGGTCTGTGGGCGTCAGGCCCCAGCGGTCTTTCGCCTCGACGTCGGCGCCATTGCTGACGCTGCTCCTGGCGGATGCCAGATCATTTGCATAGACCGCCTGAAAAAGCTGGCGCGTTGCCTTGTCGCTGAAGGCCAACGGGGCGGCCGATGCCGAATCACCCCCAAAAAGCACCGCGATCAGGCCGGTGAGCAGGATAACAGAAGTCATCAGGCAAGCTCGTGCGGCGCTTCTGATCATGGTGTTCCTCGCATTCCCTCGAATTTGTCGCCCACATCTTGCAGGTCTCGGAACGTCCCGACAACTGCACCATGGAATTCAGGACGATTTTGTTGCTAAGATGCCACAAACTGGGACGGATGCCCGACCCAGGGATTGCTCCGGTCTCCCTGGATTGCAGCGCCGTGTTACGGGTGGCATACGTGACTCATCAACCAACAGCCGGGAGCTCTGACGTGAAGGCGACGCTCTTATCCAAAATCTTCGGCCGAGTCCCCGGCACAGCGGCGGCGATTTTCCTCTGTGCTGTTGCGGCAACGCCCGCGGCGGCACAGCAGAAGGGAAAGGCGTCGTTCTGCGCCTCCGCCCAGGATCTTGCTGCCTTGAATGCGCGCGTCCTCCAGACGGAGCTGATGGTCGCGGCGCTGAGTTGCGGTGAGCGGGAGCGCTACAACAACTTCGTCACGACCTATCAATCTGTGCTCACCGAGAGAGGCAACTCGCTGCAGGCGCTGTTCAAGCGCGTGCACGGAGCTCAGGGAGTGCGACGGATGGATGCGTTCGTCACCAAGATGGCGAACGATTCGTCGCAGCAGGTGCGGCAGAAGGGGGCGGAGTATTGCGCTTTCGCCGGTGACCTGTTCGAGGAGGTGCTGGCGGCAAAGCCGGCGGACCTCAACAAGCTGACCTCGAAGGCCTGGATCGCCGGTCGCCACGGCTATACGCCGTGTGTTCAGGAGGCGTCCCGTAAGCAGGCAGGCTAGCGCGTGCGCATGACCTGCAACACCTGACCCGCAAGACAACATGCCGGTCAGGTGGACGCGAAGCGCCACGATCCCAGCTCCGACAGCGCGCGCTGCGCCATGGCGCGCTTTCGGTCGGCAGCACCGGGCTGCTTTCCGATCCGGTCGGGAAGCGGCGGAAATAAGCCGAAGTTGATGTTCATTGGCTGAAACGTCTCGCTTTGAGCGCCGGCTGTGATGTGGCGTAGCAAGGCGCCGATTGCCGTGGTGGCTGGCGGCGGATGGGGCGACAGGCCGCGTTGCTCGGCGGCGGCGAAACAGCCCGCGAGCAGGCCGATGGCGGCACTCTCCACATAGCCCTCGCAGCCGGTGATCTGCCCTGCGAGCCGGATGCGCGGCTCTGCCTTTAACCGCAGCGTCGCGTCCAGTAGCTTCGGGCTGTTGACGAAGGTGTTGCGGTGCAAGCCCCCCAGCCGGGCAAACTCCGCATTCGCGAGGCCGGGAATGGTGCGGAACAGCCCCACCTGCTCCGCGTGCTTCAACTTCGTCTGAAACCCGACGATGTTATAGAGGGTGCCCAGCGCGTTGTCCTGGCGCAACTGTACGACGGCGTGGGGGCGTGAGCCGCCCTCGTGGGGATTGCGCAGGCCGACCGGCTTCATCGGGCCGAAAGCCAATGTTTCCCGCCCGCGTTGGGCCATCACCTCGATCGGCAGGCAGCCTTCGAAAAAGGGCGTATCGCGCTCCCAGTCGCGGAACGGAACCGCTTGGGCCGCCAGCAACTGTTCGACGAACCGGACGTATTGGTCCCGGTCCAGCGGACAGTTGATGTAGTCGCGACCGTCGCCCTTGTCCCAGCGGGACTGGAACCAGGCAACGGAGAAGTCGATGCTGACGCGGTAGACGATCGGCGCGATTGCATCGAAGAAGGCGAGGGAATCCGTGCCGGTCAGGGCGACCAGCCCCTCAGCCAGTCCTTCGGAAGTGAGCGGACCGGTGGCGATGATGGTGCTTTGCCAGTCAGGCGGCGGCAACCCGACCACCTCCGCGCGGGTGACGCTGATCAGCGGTTCTCCGGCGATCGCCGCCTCGACGCCAGCGCTGAAGCCATCGCGATCGACGGCGAGCGCACTTCCGGCCGGCACCCGCACCGCGTCGGCGCAGCGAAGGATGAGCGAGCCCAGCTGACGCATCTCGGCGTGCAACAGTCCGATGGCGCTGCTTTCCGGATCGTCGGAACGGAACGAATTGGAGCAGACGAGTTCAGCCAGGCGATCGGATGTGTGCGCCGGTGTCATCCGTGCCGGCCGCATCTCGTGCAGCACTACCGGGCATCCGCTCCGCGCCAACTGCCACGCGGCCTCGCATCCGGCCAAGCCGCCGCCGATGACATGAACAGGGGAAGACGAACACGCGATCACGGAGGCGAAGTGGGCCCTGCCGGCGGTAATTGCAAGATAGGCCTGTCGGCGGGGCCTGCCACCCCAACCCCCTGGGCGGTTAAGGTTCTAGTCTGCGCGCGCCGGCTGAAGGCGTGCCAGCGGCTCGGCGTCGTCGTTGCCAAAGCAATGCTCAAAGTCGGAGCAGACGTCGCAGACCGGCGCCTTGCAGATCACCACGCCATCCCGCAGGCAGAGTTCGCGGTAGAAGAACTTTTTCCATTTCATGTCGCGAACGTTGCGCTGCGCGAGCGGCTCGAAATGGCGATGCAACAGGCGGCTGAGGTCGCTGCGATTGAACAGGCCCAGGTCCTGCCAGAGGTGGTTTGGCCGTAGCGAGCGCCTCGCGACGATGGCTGCGAGCCAGTCCTCTTCCGCCACGCCGCGGCTTCGGTGATCGAGAAGCAACTGGCGCAGGTCGGGCTCCTCCAAGGCCTCCTCGCCTCTGCCGGCCGCGGGCGCCAGCATGCTCAACAACGGATCGGCGCTAGGAAAGTAGGTCCTGACCAGCTGACCCAGTTCCCGAGCCGTCAGCCCCATGGCCTCACTCACCGGCCGAGCAGCCCCATCCTTGGCGCTCGCAAGAGCACAGGCGAAGACGTGACGGTCGAAGGGGTCGCCCACCCCGCGGGCGACCAAGTCGACATAAAGGCCCAGGGGGCCGGGGGAGTCGTCGAGCGGAGACATCTCTTGCCTCGCGCCTTACGCCGTGGCGGCGACGTGGACTTGCGCACCTTTTGCACCGCAGACCAACGCGCAGGCGTTGCAGCCGGTGCACTTTCCCTTATCGACGATCGTCGTGATGATCCGCTCCATGTCCTCGTCGTCGATCGGGCACTCGTCGCCATCTTCGGTCAGGCCCTTCATACCCAGCACGCCATGGCTGCAAACCTTGTTGCAGCGACCGCAGCCAATACACTTCGATTCAACGATCTCGTCCAGATACATCGGCAACCAGGGCGTGCCGTCACGGGTTAAGGATTGCATGGGTTATCTCCTCCAACATGAGAACAAAGCCGAGCTAATCGCGCGCGGCCTCGGGAAACCTGTCGATGGCCTGCACGGCCTCGTTGACCAGTTTTTCGCCTTCGGCAGCGAGCTTGCTTAAGGACTCAAAGCCAAACCGATGGACGTCGCGCAGGATCCGGCTCGCCGCGACCAGCCGGCCGGTGATCAATATCGCGCGACCGAATCCCTCGTGGGTCAGCTTGACCATGGGGCTCGCGATGATGCCGCTCGCCTGCTCGACCGCGAGCCCCGCGGCGGCCCAGAACTGCTCAATGCGCCAGAGCTGCCGGGCATCGGGATCGGCGATCACCGGCCTGCTGCGGCGCTGCTCGCGGGTGACGATATAGGGCGCCAGCAGTTCGACGTCGCTCTTGCGTTCCCAGACGCCAGTGGTGTCGTGCGCCCGCAGCTGCCGCACCAGCGCCCGCATGAACGGGGTGGCGAGTGCCGCCGCGTCCTCATCCGACACGGCTGAAGTTGAGACCGTTGCTGTTATTGTCATCGATCGTCCTCGTCGAGAAAGTCGTTCCGGGCAGCGGGGGTGGCGCCCTTGAGAGCCTTGCGAAGCCAGGGGGGCGGGGTGCCGTTCAACATCACCCGGATTCGGTCCAGGATGTCGTTGATCGGCTCGGGGCGCGGCAGCTTCACCGGGTGGATTTTATTGCTGACGATGCGCGCGGCCGCCGGCCCGCCGATGGCCAGAACGAACAGCAATGCACAACCTTGCAGAGCTTCCACTCGGGCATTCAGACGGTCGTGGCCGTCGTCGGCATGGACGCCATTCTGATTGCTGACCTCGTCGAACCGGATTGCTTCGACGAAGCGGTAGCTTTCCGCCGTCACGTCGTAGATGGCGAGATTGCGGGCGCCACCGAAATGGGCGTCCATGGTGTGAAGATCCTGCGTCGCGAAGGCGACCTTCATATGTCCTCCTTGGCTTTCCGCCGGCGGGTCAATGCCCGCGTCGGCGTCAACCAGCCTGAGCTTGAGCATGCGCTTGCTCCTCTTTGATGTCGTGGACCCCGCCCGTGTGGTCGGCGGCGGAAGGATGATCGAGAAGCGTATTGGCGAGATCG
>DAIQPV010000010.1:0-13563 GCA_036787145.1 Rhodospirillales bacterium | reverse complement strand
GATCGAAGATCAGCCGCCGGGTCCCGCGGTAGCCGACCGAAACCCGTTGCGGTCCCCCCAGCCGGTCGAAGACGGGGAACCCGGCGCGGTAGAGCGGCACGCCGAGGCGTTCCGCCGCTTCGCGCGCGTGGCTGTTGGAGATCAGCAGATCGCATCCGTTGGCGGACTGCTCGAGATCGTCGAGATCGCCGATGATGACCCGGTTTGCCTTCGCGCGCGTCAGGGCAGGAGCGGTGACCGGCGACACCGCCGCCTGCACCGTGCCACCCATGTCGGCGATCAGATCCGTAACTGCCAGCAGCAGGTCCGGCTCGGCAGCCACGCCGACGCGCTTTCCGTCGAAGGGGAAATGCCCGTCAAGCATCGCGTCCACCAGGCGGGAGCGTTCGTGCTTGAGTCGGGCTCCGGGCTCGCCGCCCGCTTCCATCAGCGCGGCGACGAAGGCGTCGGTGGCTGCCAGGCCGGTGACGTGATCGAACAGTCGGTAGGCGACGCCGGTCCGCCGGCGCAGTGCTTCCGCTGCTCCCCGCATCTGTTCGCCGACGGCAAGGGTCATTGCCGACGCGCCCATCGCTGCGATCTGGTCCAGCCTCGTTCCGCCAAGCGACGTGGAGACGTGGCCGTCGGGAACATGGCCATCGAGGGATCGGGAAAGGTCGGGCAGGACGATCGCTTCAAGCCCCATTTCCTCGATCAGATCCGTCAGTTCCTCCACGTCGCCCGGCGTCAGGTGGCTTCCAGCCAGCAGATTGACGCGCCGCAGCGTCGGCACCAGGGGGCCTTCCGGCACCAGGGAGTCAATGGTTGCCGTGACCGCCTTTCCCCAACCCTCCTCAAGGCTGCCGCCATAATCCGGGGTGGAGGCGAAGACCACGTCCAGCGTGCCCCTCCAATCCGGGTGCCGCTCGCGCATGGCGTGCAGATCGGCGATCACATCCTCGCCACGGGTCTCGGTGAGCGCCGTCGAGCAGATCCCGATCAGGCGGGGGTTGGCGCGCTGCACGATGTTCTCGATTGCGGTCTCGACGTTTTCGGCGCCGCCGAGGATGGTCGTCAGTTCGCTCATCGCCGTTGTCTGCAGCGGAATAGCCTCGCGGAAGTGGCGAACCATCAGCACCAGAGCGAACGCGGTGCATCCCTGGCTGCCGTGGAGCAGGGGCAGGCTGCGCTCGATGCCGAGAAAGGCCATGGCACCACCCAGAGCCGGGCTCTGCTTCAGCGGGTTCATCGACGCCGCCTTGCCGGAGGGCACGACAGGGGTCATGGCTCGGCCCTCACCCTCCCACTGGCGTGGGCCTCTCCCTCTCCCGCTCTCGCGGGCGAGGGCACACCCGCCATCCGTTCCTCTCCAGCGTGCGGGAGAGGGGCGGGGTGAGGGCAATCCCACGGCGCGGGCGAACGGACCTGCGCCCAGATCGGATTGGAGAGCTCGGCGTCAATCTGCCGGACCAGCGCGATCGTGCCGTCGTAGCCGGCATAGCCGTGGTGACGCTCCTGGTTGATGTCGAGCCAGGGCGTCTTGGTCTTGAGAGCGACGAACTGGGTGCGCCCGCCGGACATCAGGATATCGGCTTCGCCTCCGGCGAGCATGGCATACATCTGCTTCGCCGGGATCTGGTCCACCATCGGCGCATCGTCGCCCATCAGGTCCTTGATCCGCTGCTTGTCCTCCGACGTGGACTTGCGGACAGAGGTGCCAATCACGGTCATGCCGGTTTCCTGCAACGCCGAGACGACGGACCACGACTTGACGCCGCCCGTGTAAAGCAGCACGCGCTTGCCCTTCAGCCGCGCGCGGTAGGGAGCCAGCGCGGTCCACGCCCGCGCCTCTTCTTCGGTGATGAGCGCCTCGGTGCGCGCAATCAGCTCGGCACCGGCGCCCCGCTCGACGAGCATCCGCGCCAGCGTGCGCAGGCTCTCGGAGGTATCGCCGATGCCGTAGAAGGAGCCCTCGAAAAAGGGAATGCCCCAGCGCTCCTGCATGCTGCGCGCCAGCGACACCATCGCCTGGCTGCACACCACCATGTTGACCCGGGCGCGATGGGCACCCGCAACCTGACGGTAGCGCGCATCCCCGGTGATCGGCGCCAGAAGGCGGATGCCCAGCCTGGCAAACAGTGGCGCCACCTGCCAGAGCTCCCCCGCGACATTGTATTCGCCAAGCACGTTGATGTCCGTGGGCGTGGTCGTCTCGGGCTCGATCGACCCGATGACGTGGTCCAGCAGCGCATGGCCGGCGAGCTTGTTGCCGAGATTCTTCGAACCGGCGAAGCCGGGCGCGGAAACAGGGATGATCGGCGTGCCGAGACGCTCGGTCGCAGCTCTGCAAACAGCCTCTACGTCGTCGCCGGTGAGTGCCGTCACGCAGGTGACATAGACGAAGACGGCCGGCGGCTGATGGCGCTGAACAATTTCCTTGATCGCCCGGTAAAGCTTCTTTTCGCCGCCGTGGATAATGTCGAGCTCGGAAAGATCGGTGGTGAAACCGGAGCGGTAGAGAGACGGACCCGAGGAGCCGGTGTTGCGGGAATCCCAGCTGTTGCCTTCACAGGCGATCGGGCCATGCACCAGATGCGCGGCATCGGTGATCGGCTTAAGCGCGATCTTGGCGCCAGCGAAGGCGCAGCCGCCGGCGGCGGCTCCAGGGGTCAGCGCTTTAGCGGAGCATCCTTGCTTGCGAGCCTTGTCGCTCTTTTCCCGGTTTGTGGCACAGCCGGGTTCGTCGAAGGCCTTGGCGATCTTCCGCTCGTACATGGGCCTAACCTTTCGCCGCTGCTGTCCCCTCACCCCCGGTCCCCAAACCCTCCCGCTTCGCGGGTCCCTCCCTCTCCCGCTTGCGGGAGAGGGCCGGGGTGAGGGCTCGCCGCTCCTAGCGTGTCAGCTCGAAGCTGATGTCGGTCTTGCCGGGGATGTTGCTCGCCCGATCCAGTTCGTCGAAGATCTTGTCGAGGATCTCGACGAGGACCCGGATCGCTCCCTGATAGCCAAAGAGCGGGAAGCGATGATGGTGATGCCGGTCGAAGATCGGGAAGGAAAGGCGGATCAGCGGGATCTTGCAGTCGCGCTCCAGGTACTTGCCATAACTGCTGCCGATCAGGAAATCGGAAGGCTCGGTCATCAGAAGGGAGCGCATGGCCCACAGGTCCTTGCCCGGCCAGACCTGGGCGCGGGTGCCGAACGGCGACGCTTCGAGCATCTTCTTCATCTTCTTCGCCCACACCTTGCTGCCGTTGGTGGCGAGCACGTGCAAGGGCTCGGCGCCCAGCTCCAGCAGGAACCCAACCATGCCCATGCAGAAGTCGGGGTCGCCGAAGACGCTGAACGTCTTGCCGTGGATATAGGACGACGAGTCGGTCATCGCATCGATCAGCCGTCCCCGCTCGCGCTCCAGCGCCATCGGGATCGGCTTGCCGGTAAATTCCGAGACTTTCATCAGAAACTCGTCGGTCGCACTCACGCCCACGGGATAGTGCAGCGCGGCGGTCTCCTGCTCCTTCTCCTTGCACAGCCCCAGCGACCGCTTGGTGCAGTATTCCTGAAGGCTGATCGTCGCCTTGGCATTGATGGCGGCCTTGGTCTCGTCGGCGGTGGTTCCGCCGGCGTACATCTCGAACTCGCCGTTGGCCGGCGTGTCGTACACGTCCGAGGCATCGGACAGGACGCGGTAGCTGACGCCCATCAGGTCCAGCATCCGCTTCATTTCGCGGATGTTGCCGACGCAGAAGCCGTCAAAGCCGGGGATGATGTTGATGCTGTCGTCGCGGACAGGCGTCAGGTCGGCCCAGTAGTTCTTGAGAATGCCCTCCAGCATGTTGTCGTAGCCGTCGACATGGCTGCCCTGGAAGGCCGGCGTGTGCGCATACGGCACATCGAAGTCCTGCGGCACCGAGCCCTGCTGCTTCGCCTTGGCGATAAAGGCCTGAAGGTCATCACCGATGACTTCCGCCATGCAGGTTGTGGACACCGCGATGGATTTCGGATTGTAGAGCGTGTGACTGTTCTGCAGACCGTCGATCATGTTCTGCAGGCCGCCGAAGACGGCGGCATCCTCGGTCATGTTCGAGGACACCGCTGTTGACGGTTCCTTGAAGTGACGCGACAGGTGCGACCGGTAGTAAGCGGCGCAGCCCTGCGAGCCGTGGACGAAGGACAGCATGCCATCGAAACCGGCGGCGCAGAATACGGCGCCCAGCGGCTGGCAGGCCTTCGCCGGATTGATGGTCAGGGCTTCGCGGGCCAAATTCTTCTCGCGATACTCCCACCCCTTCATCCACTCGGCTACTTCCTGGACACGCTCCTCGGAAGGGCGGCACTCGAATTCCTCGCGCTTGCGCGCAAACATTTCCTGGTACTCGGGCTCCTTGAAGAGCTCGGCGTGATCCTTAATTTTCTCGATGCTCTGCGGCATTGGTCAGGTCTCCTGCCGGGGCCTCACCCCTCCCTCTCCCGCAGGCGGGAGAGGGAGGGGCCCGCATCAGCGGACGGTGAGGGCGGGCTTCGCTGTTGGTGCGGATCGGCTACTCGGCTGCAATGGCTTCAGGCGCGGGGCCTTTGGACCAGGGCGCCTTGAACAGACCCCACGACGGGCTGTTGACGGCCATGTCCATGTCGCGAGCGAAGATCGCGAAGCCGTCATAGCCGTGGTAGGGGCCGGAGTAGTCCCAGGAGTGGAGCTGCCGGAAGGGCACGCCCATCTTCTGCGTCGCGTATTTCTCCTTGATGCCGGAACCGACGAGGTCCGGGCGGATCCGCTCGATGAACTTCTCCATCTCGAACTGGGTCACGTCGTCGAAGATCAGCGTGCCTTCCTTGACGTATTCCGTGGTGCGCTGATAGTCGTCCTTGTGGGCGAATTCGTAGCCCGCTCCGACGATCTGCATGCCCAGGTCTTCATAGGCATTGACCATGTGCCGCGGACGCAGACCACCCACGTACAGCATCACTTTCTTGCCTTCGAGCCGCGGCTTGTAGCGGGCGATGACCGCATCGGCCATCGGCTTGTACTTGGCGATGACGCGCTCGGCGCCCTCCTTGATCTTGTCGTCGAAGAATTCGGCGATCGCACGCAGCGAATGCTCGATCCGGGACGGGCCGAACAGGTTGAACTCAAACCACGGCGTTCCGTACTTTTCCTCCATGTGCCGGGAGATGTAGTTCATCGACCGGTAGCAGTGGATGAGATTGAGCTTGGCTTTGGGCGCCCGCTCCAGCTCGGCCAGCGTCGAGTCGCCGGTCCACTGGGCGATCACCCGCAGCCCCATCTCTTCCAGCAGCCGGCGGGACGACCAGGCGTCGCCACCGATGTTGTAGTCGCCGATGAGGACGACGTCGTACGGGGTGGACTGGAAGTCGGATTCTTCCTTGCCCTTGTCGAAGATGAAGTCACGCACTGCGTCGTTGGCGATGTGGTGGCCGAGCGACTGGGAGACACCGCGGAATCCTTCGCAGCGCACCGGAACAACCGGCTTGCCGATTTCCGCCGCCTTCTGCTTGGCCACCGACTCGATGTCGTCGCCGATCAGCCCGACCGGGCACTCGGACATGACCGAGATGCCCTTGTTGAGCGGGAACAGGTCCTCGATCTCGTCGATCATCTTCTTCAGCTTCTTGTCGCCGCCGAAGACGATGTCCTTTTCCTGAAAGTCCGAGGTGAACTGCATCGTTACGAACGAGTCCACCCCGGTTTCGCCGACGTAATAATTGCGACGCTGAGACCACGAATACTGGCCGCACCCGACCGGGCCGTGCGAGATGTGCACCATGTCCTTCACCGGGCCCCACACCACGCCTTTCGAACCGGCGTAGGCACAGCCGCGGATCGACATCACGCCGGGAATTGACTTGATGTTGGACTTGACGCCGCAGTCTGAAGCGCTCTCTTGGGTGACCCCGAGATGTTTGGCGCGCTTCTTTCCTGTTTTTTCCGGGTAAGCGGAGAGCACCTCTTCAATGAGTTTCTCGTGAAACTCCCCGTCGTTCTTATAATCGATTGTCTTGATCGCTGTCATTGCTTGAGTCCTCCGCGTCGCAGCTTCACGTCAGGCGGCAGCCGCAGCGCGCTTCGCTGCGTCGGTTGCGACCCGCTTGGCGATCGCTTCCTTGGCCTCAAGCTCGGCGATCATCTGCTCGTCGGACTTGATGATGCCGAAGTCCATCAGCATGTCCTCGAGTTCGTCCATGCCAACGGGCGTCGGAATGACGCCATTGCCGGAGTTGGCGTGAATTTTCTTCGCCAGGATGCGGTATTCCTCAGCCTGCGGGTGATCCGGCTGGTACTGGATGACGGTCTGGCGGCGCAGTTCGGCGTGCTGCACGACGTTGTCGCGCGGCACGAAGTGAATGAGCGTGGTGCCGAGCTTCTTCGCCATCGCGTCCGACAGGTCGACCTCCCGGTCGGTCATGCGCGAGTTGCAGATCAGGCCGCCGAGGCGAACCGAACCGGTCGTCGCATACTTCAAGATGCCTTTGGAGATGTTGTTGCAGGCGTAGAGAGCCATCATCTCGCCGGACATGACGATGTAGATTTCCTGCGCCTTGTTCTCGCGGATCGGCATAGCGAAACCGCCGCAGACCACGTCGCCGAGAACGTCGTAGGAGATGTAGTCCATGTCGTCGTAGGCGCCGTTCTCCTCTAGGAAGTTGATGGCGGTGATGACGCCACGGCCGGCGCAGCCGACGCCTGGCTCCGGACCGCCGGACTCGACGCAACGAATACCCTTGAAACCGACGCGGATGACTTCCTCGGGTTCCAGGTCCTCGACCGAACCCTTATCGGCCGCCATTTGCAGGACGGAAAGCTGTGCCTTTGAATTGAGGATCAGCCGGGTCGAGTCCGCCTTTGGATCGCAGCCGACGATCAGCACCTTCTGACCCATCTCGGCCAGCGCGACCAGCGTGTTCTGGGAGGTGGTGGACTTACCGATCCCACCCTTGCCGTAGAACGCGATCTGCCGAAGTTTGGCCATCAAACAACTCCTCTTAACGATAACTTGCTGGGCATTGGGCCCTCGCCAAGGAGGAGTGCAACCGGCATGCCAACTCGCTACCGCCGCTGAGCAGACAAGAAAAACACATAAAAAGCAGATGGTTATGGATTGCCGACGAAGCGGTTCCCGTCTTTGTAGCGGATGTCACGAAGCCGACAATCGTCCGACAGGCGTGTTTCGTCGGGGACAGGGCCCGGCTTCGGAGGAGCATCGTCATCGCGAGCGGAGCGAAGCGATTCGCTGCTGGGAGTATGGGCTCCATCAGTGGATCGCCACGGCGGGCTTGGCCGCCTCGCGATGACGGAGGCCGTTGAGATGGTGGGAAGCACGCCTATGACGAAGACGTCCGGCTGCATTGAGGAGACTTACTCTGCGCCAGCCCCGCTTAGACCAGAGAGCAGTGCTTGAACTTCTCTCCGCTGCCCCAGGGGCAGGGATCGTTGCGCGAAATGTGGCGAAAGGGATTGTGCGCCGGGATGTCCTCGTTCCTCTGCGGCGGATCCGAGCTACCGGAATCGAACGACGCGCAGGCCGGCGCCGCCGGTTCGGGCGGACGAGAAGCAAGCGATGCGAACGATTCCTATTGGACTGCTTTTTGCTTTGTCGGCAAGGGCAGAGGGTGGCAGGACGCAGTGTGAATTCGACGATCGAAAGCGGCCAGCGCGATGAGCAACGCCAGGAGGGGCTCTGGCGACACGGGGACGGCACCAATCTCGTTGGCGTCCCCTCACACTTTATCGGCGGAGCGGAATTCAACACCCTCAACCCGCCTTTGCACATCGCTGGCGTCCGCCAGATGAATCCTGACCTCTTTCGCATGCTTGACGCTGCCCCCGATGAGGCCGAAGCCGGTGAGGCCTTTGCCGCTTACATGGCGACACTGTTTGGCCTGGAGGCGCGGCGTCCGGCGGCCGCAGTCCAGGCGGCCAACCCAGAGGGGGGAAGCGTTCGGCGACGTTATCACACAAGCTATCTGCGCCTGCTGCGGGGCTGGGCATACGACAGCAATTCGCCGGAGGGCGCGGTGCTCAAAGGCTGGGTGGAGAGCCGGTTCGGATTGTTTCCCACCTTCCATCGCGAGCCGCTGCGCAAATTCACGTCTCAGGCGTGGGCGCGCTACGTCGATGACAAGATGGGGAGCCGGTTCCACAACAATGCAATCCTCAGTCAGCTAGATCTGCTCTACGAATTTGCGCAGTGGGCATTGCGCCGTGGCATGCCGGATCGTGGGCCGATGCGGCTGTTCCGCGGTGTCAATGATTTCGATGAGCATCCCGTCATCGAGCGGATCGACAAGCGCCAAGTCATTCTGCGCCTCAACAACCTGGTCTCGTTTACGTCAGAGCGGGCAATCGCGAGTTGCTTTGGCGACTGCATTCTGGAGACGGACGTGCCGTTATCGAAGATTCTGTTTTTCAAGACCTTGCTGCCACGCCACGCCCTCAAGAGCGAAGAGGAGGTGCTGGCGATTGGCGGTGACTTCATGGTCAGGGCAACCTACTGGTGACGGCCCGGCCAGGGAGTTCATCGCGTTCCCCGGACTCCGATGAGGGCGTTCAGGATCGGGCGCTGGGCGCCTATCTCGGCTTTGCTATCGGCGATGCCTTGGGGGCCACCGTGGAGTTTCTCACGCCGGGCGAGATCGCCAGCGAATACGGCGTGCACGCCCGGATGATCGGCGGCGGCTGGCTGAAGCTGAAGCCGGGGCAGGTGACGGACGACACCGAACTCGCTCTGTGTGTCGGCCGGGCGCTGATCAAGGCGCGGGGCTGGGACCTCACGGGTGTCTGCGACGAGTTTGCCGCCTGGTTGAAGAAGGTGCCGATCGACGTCGGCAACACCACCCGCCGTGGTCTCCGGCGCTACATCGTCGACGGCAGCATGTCGGCGCCGGCAAGCGAGGGCGATGGGGGCAATGGTGCTGCGATTCGCAACCTTCCCATAGCGCTGGCGACGCTGCGGTCGGATAGGAACTTCGAAGACTGGACGCTGCAGCAGTGCCACGTCACCCACAACCACCCGTTGTCCGACGCAGCCGCTCTGGCGCTCGGCCGCATGCTGCAGCGCCTGGTGCTCGGCGGCGGCGTCGCCGCGGCGCGCGAGGAAGCGCGGGCTCTCATCGAGAAACACCGCGAATTCCGCTTTGACCGCTTCCGGGGACCGTGTACCGGCTACATCGTCGATACCGTGCGCACCGTTCTCCACGAGTACTTTCTGACCGACTCGGTGCGGTCATGCGTTGTCCAGACCGTCAACATGGGGGGAGACGCCGATTCCACCGGAGCGCTCGCGGGCATGCTGTCGGGCGCGACTTACGGTGCGCACTCCATCCCTCAGCCCTGGCTGAAGCGGCTCGATCCCGCGGTCTCAGCCGAGATCCGCCGCCAGACGACGGCGCTGCTGGAGATCGCCGCGACGTAGAGTGCCGCCTGTCTGTGATAACGCCTTTGTTTGAAACCGGGTAGCCGGCGGTTCCGTGCGAAGTCGTAACGGCGAACGACCTGTCGATCACAGCTGCGGGCGACCGGTCATTCCCGAACGGGGCGCTGAATCACGTTCGACCAGAAGCGGCGCAGGTTTTCGAGTCCGACAGCGGTCGAACTCCACATTGTCGCATCGCAAACGAGTAGTTTGCCTGCGAACACACCCGGTGCCGACTGCAGCAACGCATCGAAGCTATTTCGTGTTTCCGTAAAGCCGTGTGGTGGCGCAATCAGATCGATAAGCTGGCGCGCGAGCACCTGCAATTTGTCGATCCCATGGCCGACCCTCTCGAGTTGCGGAAGGTGAGGATGCTGGTTGAACGATACCACGCCGCATTGCGCCGCAGCCGGCCATCTGAAAGGAAGTCAGCCGGACTGCGTGGCTGGCTCCTGTCTCAGGCACAGCGCCAATGGCCGGATCCTCTCAGCCAGCGGCTCCTTCAACAGCAGCCGCCGCGATGCGTGGCGTAAAAATTGCTGGACGCCCGTTGGCGCGCTACGGGCCGACGCGGAAGCCGACCTTAAGGACCACCTGGTACTGGGTGACCTTGCCGTTTTCGACGTGGCCACGCACTTCGACGACCTCGAACCAGCTGACATTTTCGGTCGTCGCCGCGTGCGCGACGGCGCTGTTGATGGCATCCGAGATACTGCTTGGCGAGGTGCCGACGTAATCAACCTTTTTGTACACACTGTCCGGCATTCGCGCCCTCCTCAGAGATACTCTGCGCCACTGTGCGCTGTCGGAGGCTGCGGCGCAAGGGACACGCGATCAAGAAGCAATTGCGATGGCAAAGGCCCCGCAGCTCACTCCGCGGTGGCGAGCTTGCGCGCTTCGACGGTCAGCGGCAGGCGAGTGTCGGCCGGCAGGTCGGGCAACTCCAGACGCCAGCCGTTCGCCAGCTCGATCCAGCCCCCCCACAGATCCTGGCGCTCCTGCTGTTGCACAGGAACTTCCAGATCCTTCTTGGCAACATAGACCGTGTAGACGTCGCCGCGCTTGGCCAGCGTAATTTTCATGCTTTCCTCGATATCCTCGATCTCGTGTTCGCGCATACCGACGATTCGACCTTTGGAGAAAAAATCGACGCCGTAAATGTAATAGCGCTGCAGAAACTCGCCGATGGACGCAACGTAGCCGACCTCTCCCGCCTCGATCAGATAGTCGCCGATCCGGCTGCCGGGGTAGGTTCCGTCATTGCGGATCGCCGTCCGCGCGCGCACCTTGTCGCCGATGTCGAAGCGAGGCGCGCGCGCGATCTCGATTGGGGGCGGGGAATCGACCACCGGCACCCTATTCGGCTAATGAGGCGTGAATGATTGCGTCGTTCGGACATGCGGCGACACACTGGGGTGAATCGAATTTGCCGACACACTCGGTGCACTTGTCGGGATTGATCACGAAGATATCACCCTTCGCTTTGATTGCCCGGTTCGGGCATTCGAATTCGCAGCTGCCGCAGCCGGTGCAGTCTTCCGCCTTGATCATGTAGGCCATGTCGGTTTCTCCTAATTTATCGGGTTTAGATGGCGCAGGTTCAGGCGATCCGCGCAGTCTCTTCCTCTGCCGCCGTGGCGGCGAGCCAGCGGGCGATCGCGGTCTCCACGTAATCAAAGGCATAATCATCGATCACGGTGATGCCCGCGTCGGCAAGCCTTTGCCGAGGGCAGCGGCCGATTTTCGCGGTCAGCAGGGCGCTCACGCCGTCCAACGCGAGCAGGGTGGCGTCCAGGACATCATCCTCGCCTTCGCCGCCGCTGCAATACCGGTCGACGCGCCGGTGGCCGGTGAAGCGGGCGCCGTTTTCGCTCACCTCGAAGATCTGGAACTCACGCGCGTGGCCGAAGTGCTGATTGACGCGTCCCCCGCCCTTGGAGGCGACGGCGACCAGAATCGGCTCGGCAGGTCCCCACCGGCGGATGGCATCACGAGCGTCCGCCGCTTCCTTCCGACGGTCAGCGCGCTCCTTTTCCACGATGGCTCGGTAGGCCGCCCGCTTTTCCGGATCGATCTCGGGGTTTTCGGGGAGGGACTCCAAACCGAACTGCTGGCTGCGATCCTCACCCAGCAGGCCCACCGCATCGGCCCGGCACTGCCGGCAGTGTTTCATCAGCCGGGCGCCGTCTCCCATCCGGTCCTGCAGGGACTTGAGCTCGGCGGGAGTGGGACCCCGCTGGCCGGTCAGCCCGTAGTGCGTCCCATGCGCCGGATCGGAGATCAGAGGCATGACATTGTGCAGAAAGACACCCCGTTCCTTAACGGCGGCATTGACCGCTTCGAGGTGATCGTCGTTGACGCCCGGAATCATCACCGAGTTGATCTTCACCAGCACGCCCGCCGCCGTCAGCATCTCAATCCCGCGCAACTGGCGTTCGATCAGAATGCGGGCCGCTTCCAAACCGGTGCGCCGCTGATGGTCCCAGAAGATCCAGGCGTAGATCCCTTCTGCCACGTGCGGGTCGATGGCGTTCATCGTGACCGTCACGTGGTCCACGCCTGCTTCGCGGATCGCGTCCACATGGTCCGGCAGCGCGAGGCCGTTGGTTGACAGGCACAGCGTCAGGTCCGGCATCGTCTCGCGCAGCAGCCGGAACGTCTCGAAAGTATGTCGGTAGTCGGCCAAGGCGTCGCCGGGGCCAGCGATGCCGACGACGGACAGGTTCGGCATGGCCGCCGCCACGGCCTTGACCTTTCTGACCGCCTGCTCCGGCGTCAGGCGCTCGCTGACCACCCCCGGCCGGCTCTCGTTGGCGCAGTCGTACTTCCGATTGCAGTAATGGCACTGGATATTACACGCAGGTGCCACCGCCACGTGAATGCGCGCGAAGAAGTGATGCGCTTCCTCGCTGTAGCAGGGATGTTCCTTAATCTTCTCTCGGATGTGCGCGGGCAACTCTGCTGAACCGCCTTTCGGCGGAGTGCCGCATCCTCCGGTGGCACACGCCGGTGCTGCGTTCTGTGATGCGGTGACGCGGCCGACAGAGTCCAGCGAGACGACCTTTTGCTCCATGCTCCGATCTCCCTGTGCTTACGGCACACCCGGCACCGATCAGCCAACCATAAGCAATCACCATGCCACCAAGGCAACATATTGATATCGTTGTCTAAAGGTGATTTTGGTAAGGGTATGGCGGATGTCGCCACCCTGACAGGAGCTGTCGTACATCCGACAGGTCCGTTGTGATGGCAATGTCTCGGGGAAGAAGCGCTGATCAGCCGACCGCGGCGATGTGGGGCGGGGCGCCAGGGCCGGGTCGGCTGATTTCGATGGGAGGGAACAGGCAGTCAGGGGAGGCATGCCCGCGAATGGGCATGCCCATTTCTATCAGCCCCCGTACGAGATGCGCCAGATGGTGCCGTTTCCGTCTTCACTCATCAGCAATGAGCCGTCGCGGGCAACGGTGATGCCGACCGGCCGGCCCCACACATCGGTCTTGTTCACGACGAAGCCGGTGAGAAAATCTTCATACCACCCGTCCGTCTCGCCCTTCGCGTTGGTGACAATGCGCACCACCTTGTAGCCGGTCCGCAGGGAGCGGTTCCAGGACCCGCGGAGCGTAACGAAGGCATTGTTGCGATACTTGGCCGGAAACTGGGTACCGGTGTAGAAGGCGATCCCCAGCGGCGATGAGTGCGCCTGGATCAACACTTTCGGTGTTGCGACGTAGGGGAGGAGGTCGGACCGTTCTCCGGGGTGCCGCGGGTCCCGAAGCTTGCCCGAGTAGAACCAGGGCCATCCATAAAAGCGGCCGGCAAAGATAGGCGTGACGAAATCGGGGGCGACATTGTCACCCATCCGGTCCCGTTCGACGGTCGCACACCAGAGGACGCCGGTAACCGGATGCAGAGCCATCGAGGTGCAGTTGCGCAATCCGTTGGCGAAGGGCCGGATGGCCCGCGCCTCGGGGCCGGTGACGAGGACGGCGGCCCGATTCGTCTCGTTGCCCCAGGAGGCGCCGCGGCCATGCAGGGCCTCGTGCTGGGCGATAAAATCCGGCGAGCGAACGCCCATCGACTCGGCATCGTTGGTCCCCGAGCCCACCGAGATGAACAGCCGTTTTTCTTCCGGGCTGAAGAGAATATCGCGTGTCCA
>DAIQPV010000331.1:0-3433 GCA_036787145.1 Rhodospirillales bacterium | reverse complement strand
CCGCGTCGAACTGTCTCAGCCGCTCCTGCGTATCCGGCAGCGCCGTCTCGTCGATCAGCTTCTGGTGGCTCTTCATCCAGGGCACGTGCGCGTAGCCGAACAGCGCGACGCGGGCCGGTGCCAGGCGCAGCGACAGGTCCACCATCGCCTCGACCTTGGTCACCGTCTGGTGCGGCAGGCCGTACATCAGATCGAGGTTGATTTCGCCGATGCCGTGATGGCGCAGCCAGCCCGTCACCCGTTCCACCACCTCGAAGGGCTGATGGCGGTTGATCGCCCGCTGGACCTCCGCATCGAAATCCTGCACCCCGATCGAAACGCGGGTGACCCCAGCCTCGGCCAGCGCTGCCACGTAGGCCTCGGTGGTGTCGCGCGGATCCAGCTCGACGGCGATTTCGCAGCCGTCCGCCAGGGTAAAGCTGCGGCCGAGCAGGCCGGTCAGCGCCAGCCAGTCCGCAGGCGCCAGCATCGTCGGGCTACCGCCGCCGAAGTGCAGATGACGAAGAGTCATCCGCGCCGGGAGCAGGCTCGCGATCAGCCGGATTTCGCCGTGAAGCGCGTCGAGATAGGAGCGGATGGGCTCGTAGCGTTTGACGATCTTTGTCCAGCAGCCACAGAACCAGCACATCTCGTCGCAGAACGGGATGTGCACGTAAACCGACAGCGGCGCATCCTGATCCAGTTGGCTCAGCCACGCCCCGTACGTGGCGGAATCGACCTCGGCGGTAAAATGCGGCGCCGTCGGGTAGCTGGTATAGCGCGGCACCCGCAGGTCATATTTTTCCGCGTGCTGCAGCGAAGCGGTCATCAAGGTGCGAACCGGACGTTAGCTTTGATGAACTGAGGGTAATGCGGCGCCGCGCTGCGCGAAAGGGCCTAGACGCTGTTGTGCCTCTCCCGCCAGTCGATCAGCCGTGCCGCCGCCTCCCGCATCTCGGCGGTCTCTCCCGCATAGGAGAATCGGACATAGCGGTGTCCGCGGTCGGGATCGAAGTCGAGTCCCGGGGTGATCGCCACGTCCCTCTCTTCTAGCAGCCGGCGGCTCAGCGTATCGCTGTCCGGATCTTCCGCGGCCACTTCGGCGTAAAGGTAGAAGGCGCCGTTGGCGGGGGCGATGCGGCGAAAGCCGGCGCGCGGGAGCGCGTCGAGAAGAATGTCGCGGTTCGCCGCGTAGCGCGCCACGTGACCATCGAGGATATCGCTGCAGTCGAACGCGCGTGCCGCACCATACTGCGACAGCGTCGGCGGCGAGATGTAGAGGTTTTGCGCCAGGCACTCGACGGTGCGCTGCAACCGTTCCGGCAGGATCAGCCAGCCGATTCGCCACCCGGTCATTGAGTAATATTTGGAAAAGCTGTTCACGATGATGGCGTCGCGGCCGAACCTGAGCGCCGTCTCCGCCCGCGTTCCGAAGGTGATGCGGTGGTAGATCTCGTCGGAGATGAGACGGGTGCCGTGGTCTTCACACCAGGCGGTCAAGAGGCCGAGGCTATCGGCATCAAGCATGCTCCCCGTCGGATTGGCGGGGCTTGCGACCACGAGACCATCGATCCGCCCGGTGCGCCGGACAAGCTCATCGAGCAATGCCGGTGTCGGCTGAAAGTGGGTCGCAGCGTCGAGCTCAAGGATCACCACGTCCACATCCAGGGCGCTCAGGATGTTGCGATACGCGGGATAGCCCGGAACACCGACGACCACGCGGTCGCCGGCGTCGAAGGCGGCGAGGAAGGCGAGCACAAAGCCGCCGGAAGAGCCGCAGGTGATCGCCACCCGCCGCCAATCGAGATCGACGCGGTAATACTCCTGATAGTGGCGCGCAATCCGGCGGCGCACCGTCTCCAGGCCGAGGGCGTCGGTATAGCCGATTCGGTCCACCGCCAGCGCCTGAGCTGCCGCCTGTCGCACAGGCTCGGGCGCCGGGGTGGACGGCTGGCCCACCTCCAGATGCACGACCCGTCCGCCGGCAGCCGCCCGGTCGTTGGCCGCCCGCAGAACATCCATGACGATGAAAGGCGCGATGGCGCCACGCCGGGAGCCGCCGCTGCCTCCATCGGACGAAAATGCCGTCACGGCTCAGTCGGCCGTTACGGCGAGACCGAGACCACGGGGATCGGTGCCGGCGAGGCACAATTCCGGGCTGCTCTGCATGCCGTCCGGGCACAGGATGGCGTTGACCCGGCCGAGCCGCGGCGTGGTGACGATCTCCCAGCCGCGATCGGCAAGGGCCTGCAAGCTCGGGGCGCTGGCACCGGGTTCGCTGTAGACAACGCTCGCGACGCTGCCGCTGTGCATCCGCGCAGCCAACGTGGCCGCGGCCAGAGGTTGGTCGGCAAGCAGGGAGCGGGCGGCAACGTCCACCAGCGCCGTCGGCGCCGCCACGCCGCCAGCAGCGGCGCCGGCGAAGACGAACTGACGGCCGCGCGGCTGGACCACCACCATCGGTCCGAGCATCGCCGCACCCCGCCCGCCCGGGCCAGGCAGCGCCGCCAGAACGATACCGGTTCCTTCAGCGACCCGGCCGGTTCCGAACAGGCTGTTGAGAGTGACGGCGCAAGCGACGGCCGTGCCTTCTCGATCCAGGACCACGAAGGTCGCGGCAGCCGGGTTTTCCGGCAGGGGCGGCTCCCCGCTTGACGGTGTCGGAACCGCCCCGGCCTCGCCGATCAGCATGTCGATCCGGGCGGACGAGACCAGCTCCTGCGGATCAGCCGGACTGCTTCCCCACAGCGGGCGGTCCGCGAAAGCGCGTCGGCCGGCATCCACCAGAACCGCGTCGCGCAGGCCTTCCTTGGCGTCGAGCCAGCGGCTGTCCTTGACCAGGATCGCCCACATCTGGCCGACAAGGCCTCCTCCAGCCGGGGGAGGCGGCGTAAAATAAGCCTTGCGATCGTCGTATCCCACGGTCAGCGGCTTGCGCCAGACCGGCTGGTAGTCGGCGAGATCCTTGCCCTCCAGTGTCCCGCCAGCCGCCCGGACGCCCGCGAGAAACTCCTCGCCAAGTTTGCCGGTGTAAAACTCCGCCGGACCGTTGGTCCGGATGAGGGCCAAGGCGCGGGCGAGGTCGGGCTGAGCGAGCAAGTTTCCCTCGCGAACCAGCAAACCGCCTTCCGGTCCGGAGAAAATCTGGCGGACCTGGGGTTCGGCCGCCAGCGCGCCTTCCACCTCAGCCAGGTCGGCGGCCAGTGCCCGCGATACCGGGAAGCCGAAGCGCGCCAGGTTCTCCGCCGGTGCCAGCAGCTGGGCCCAGCGCAACCGGCCATAAATTCCGTGAAGCGCAAACATCCCGCGGACGTTTCCCGGCACCGCCGTGGGCCGGTCACTGTCCGACCCCGTCGCCGCGGGCGGGCGAGCGAGGAATTCCAGGCTCTGAGCTTCGTTGGTCGCAGGATTGAAGGTGATGCAGACGCCGCCGCCGCCGAGAGCGGCCTGAGAG
>DAIQPV010000330.1:0-3442 GCA_036787145.1 Rhodospirillales bacterium | reverse complement strand
CTCGTCGATGCGGAACTCCAAATTGGACCACGAGATCGGCTGGGTATCGACTTCCTCGTGGAAGACATGGCCCGAGGCCTTCAGCGGCAGGAACGTGCCGCGGACCCGTCCGTCGTCCGACGTGAAGATGGTGCCCCGCGCGCCCTCGGCGAAGCGGGCCGACCAGGTGCCGATCGGCACCACCTGGAGGCGACCGTTGGGCAGGATGCCTTTGACCATCGCCCCCAGCGTATCCAGGTGGGAGACGATCGCCCGGTCGGGACTGTACTGAACCCCGCGCACATCGGCGCGAATGGCGCCGCGACGGGTGAGCTTGAACGGGATGCCGAGCTGCTCGAGCTGCCGGCAGACGAACATCACCGCCGCATCGGTCATGCCCGTCGGGCTCGGGATTTCCAGAAGCGACGCCAGCGTTTCCAACAGATACGCCCGATCGATGGCCGGTGGCACGATCGCCGTCATGGAAGGGCCTCGCGCTGCGGACGCCGGTCGTTCCGGGTTTGGGGGAACAGCAGGTCAACGAAACGCTCCGCCGTCGGCTGCGGTTCGTGATTGGCGAGGCCCGGCCGCTCGTTGGCTTCAATGATCACATACTCGGACCCGTTCACATCCGGAACCAGAAAGTCAAAGCCGACGACGGGGATATCGAGCACCGCCGCCGCCCGTTCGGCCGCCTCGCGAATATGCGGGTGAAGGGCAACCGTCACATCGTGAATCGTGCCGCCGGTGTGCAGATTGGCCGTCTTGCGGACCGCGAGAACTTCTCCGGCGGGAAGCACATCCGCCATTTCATGACCCCCGGCACGAACGCAGCGTTCGGTCTCGGCATCGACGGGAATGTGGCTCTCGCCGCGGGTCGCCGCAGCCCGGCGCCGGCTCTGCCGTTCGATCAGAGCGGTGATGGTCCCCCGACCGTCGCCAACCACGGCCGCGGGCTTGCGAATCGCTCCGGCGACCACCTTGCCCTCGATGACGATGATGCGCAGATCATCGCCGTCAACGAATTCCTCCATCAGCACCGTGTCGCACACCGTCCGCGCTTCCCTCACGGCGCGATGCACTTCGGAGAGCGAGCGCAGATCGACCTGCACGCCGCGCCCCTGCTCTCCTTCTGCCGGCTTGACGACCACCCGCCCGTAACGGCCGAAGAAATCGGTCACGCTGTTGTCGTCGGTCACGACGATCTGATCCGGGCAGCGCAGGCCCTGGGCCGAGAGCAGGCGCCGGGTCAACGCCTTGTCGTCGCACCGGGACAGGGCGACGGCACTGGTCAGGTCGCTGAGCGACTCGCGACAGGCGATCGCCCGCCCCCCGAGAACGAGTTTGAAAAGGCCCGCGGCCGCGTCTTCCACCTCGACACCGATCCCGCGCCGGCGCGCCTCGTCGATGATGATCCGGGCATAGATGTTGAGCTCGTCCTCCGGCCTTTCCCCGACGAACAGCTTCTCGTTGATCGAGTTCTTCTTTTTCACGCAGAAGGCCGATACCTGAGTGAAGCCCAGTTTGTCGTAAAGGGCTATCGCCTCGCGGTTGTCGCAAAGCACCGAGAGGTCCATGAACGAGCGGCCGCCCGCTCGCAGCTGCGTGGCCAGCGCCAGCGCCAGATCGCGTCCGAGGCTGCACGGATGGGCCTGCGGATCGACGGCAAGCGCCCACAGGCTGGACCCGTTCTCCGGATCATTAAAGGCGAGGGCGTGGTCGATCCCCATGACGACACCGCAGACGTGATGTTCCACCGGATCGACCGCGACAAGCAGCGTGACCGCTCCGTCGGCGGCGTCCGCCACATCCTTCAGGAAGCCCTCCCGCAGCGGAACCATGCCGCGGGCGGCATAAATGCGGTTGATCGCGGCTTCGTCGTCATTGTCTGCACGCGCTGGCCGGATGAGATCCGTTGACGGATTGGCAACGGGCTCGGCGAGAGAAAGGCGGAAGGTGTGGGATGGATCAAGGAACAGCGACAACGGAGCACGCGCGAGAAGCACGTGCGGCTCGGCAACATAAAACGCCACGTCGCGCCGGCCCTCTTCTTCCGATTCGAGCGCGTGAGCCAGATCGCGGGCGTCGGCAAAGGTCTGGCCGAAGAGGAGCCGGCCCCAGCCGCAATCGACGGCGACGTCCTGCTGCGCTTCGCCGGCTGCCGATCGGCCGTGCGGCGGGTCGGCAGCGCGGCGTGGGTCGATGGATTCAGGTTTTGTATTCACTGCCGGACTCCCCACTCGTGGTCGGTTCGGTTAGATGCCGTTGGTTTGCAGCCACATCTCCAGAAGCGCGATCTGCCAGAGCTTGGAGCCGCGCAGCCGCGTGATGTGATCCTTCGGATTGGCGAGCAGCGTCGCCACGTAATCTTGCCTGAACAGGCCGCGTTGCCGCGCGGGAGCGCTCGTCAGCACGTCACGCACCATGTCCAAAACCGGGCCTTCGATATACTTCAGCGCCGGCACCGGGAAGTAGCCTTTGGGCCGGTCGATCACCTCCGAGGGAATTACCCGGCGGCCGACGTCCTTGAGAATGCCCTTGCCGTCCTGGGCAAGCTTGAGCTCCGCCGGCACGCGGGCGGCCAGCTCCACCAGTTCATGGTCCAGGAACGGGACCCGCGCCTCAAGTCCCCAGGCCATCGTCATGTTGTCGACCCGCTTGACCGGGTCATCCACGAGCATGACCGTCGTATCAAGACGCAGGGCCTTGTCGATCGGCCGGTCGGCACCCGCCTGTGCGAATTGCCCGGCAACGAACTCCCGACTGTGGTCTCCGTCGAGGTGATCGGCCTCGACGACGCGGGCGAACTCCTCGTGGTCACGATCGAAGAAGGCGCCGGCGTAGTCGCCCACCGCATCGTTGCTCTGCATCATCGGTGGGTACCAGTGATAGCCGGCGAAGGTTTCATCGGCGCCCTGTCCGCTCTGCACCACCTTGACGTGTCTGGCCACCGCCTGCGACAGCAGGAAGAAGCCGACATTGTCGTAGCTGACCATCGGCTCGGACATGGCGGCGACGACCGCCGGCAGCGCCGCGAGGAGCTCGTCCGAGGGCACCATGTTCTTCTCGTGAATGGTGCCGAAGTGTTTCGCGACCAGGTCCGAATACTGGAATTCGTCACCCTTTTCGCCCGCCACTTCCTCGAACCCGACGGAAAAGGTGCGCAGGCCTGTCTGCCCCTCCTCCGCCAGGAGGCCGACAATCAGGCTGGAGTCCAGCCCGCCCGAGAGCAGAACGCCCACCGGAACGTCGGCCACCATGCGCCGGCGGACGGCGAGGCGCAGCATGGTCAGAACCCGCTCCTGCCAGTCCTCGGGCGAAACTCCGACGTCGTCCGCATGCGGCACGAAGTTCAGCGTCCAGTAGGTCCGATCCGTCCGCCGTCCGTCCGCGTCGAACGTCGTCACGGTGGCGGGAGGGAGCTTCTGAACGCCGGCAAGCAGGGTTCGCGGCGGCGGAACGA
>DAIQPV010000329.1:0-3458 GCA_036787145.1 Rhodospirillales bacterium | reverse complement strand
GGGGGCAAACGCCGGATCGAGCGCGTCGATATCGAAGGACAGATAAACGGGGCCCTCGCCGACCACGGCCCGCACCGTCTCGGCCGTTGCGGCGGGGCCTTGCTCGTGGACGGCCATGGCCGGAACAATGGTTACGCCCTTGCCGACCGTCCAGTCATAGACGTTGCGCTGCATCGGCGAGCGGATGCCGATTTGGATCGTTCGCCTGGGATCGATCAGCTTTTCGTTGATCGCGTGAAAAAAAGGAGAGCCGTGGCCGTAGGTCTGGCCGAAACTGTCCGGCCAGGTATCGACGTGCGCATCGAAATGGACGAGTCCGACCGGCCCGACGCGCCGCGACAGGGCGCGCAGCAGCGGCAGTGTCACCGAGTGATCGCCACCCAGAGCGATGAGGTGGGCAAGGCCGTCCGCCTGCCGGTCGATCAGGCGCAAGCTCGCCTGCACGTCGCCGAGCGCGATCCGGAAGTCGCCGATATCGGCGATCGGCAATTTCGTTGGGTCGACCCAGTGGCCCGGATGGGCGCCGTCCAGGAGCATCCGGCTGGCGTGCCGGATCGCGTGCGGCCCGAAGCGGGCACCGGGCCGATTGGACGTTCCGATATCGAAGGGCACCCCCGCGACGCAGTAGGGCGCTTCGCGGTCGTTGCGGGCAACGCCGAAGAAACTTGGGGGGGTGGCAAAGGTCGGTTGCATCCGGGAGGACCATCCGCGCTGAGTAAGCAATCCGCTGATTTAATCCAGCGGTACGGCGATACAAGCAGATCGACACCCATGTTCAAAGCAGCGCGCGCAAGGCCATGCCGGCCAGGGCGGACAGCGCCAGCGTCGGCAGCATGCCGAACTCGAAACGGAACATCGCCACCATCGCCGCCACGGCGATCAGCAGTGCCCAGGGATCAAGGCTGGTCGGGTCGGGCACCAACAGCCGGGCGGGCCCAACCCAGAGCTCGTCCACCCGGGCAAACAGCATATGCAGGCCGAACCATAGCGCGAGATTCAGGATGACGCCGACCACGGCTGCGGTAATCGCCGCCAGAGCGGCGGCAAGCCGACGCTGCTCGCGCAGCCGCTCGACGAACGGCGCTCCGAGAAAAATCCACAGGAAGCAGGGCGCGAAGGTGACCCAGGTCGCCAGCAAGCCGCCCAGGATGCCGGCTGTCATGGGGTCGAATGGCCCGGGGTGGCGGTATGCGCCAAGGAAGGCCACGAACTGCACCACCATGATCAGCGGTCCGGGTGTCGTCTCCGCCAGGCCAAGGCCGGTCAGCATTTCTCCCGCAGTAAGCCAGCCATAGGTGTCGACTGCTTGCTGCGCCACGTAGGAGAGCACGGCATAGGCACCGCCAAAGGTCACGATCGCCATCTTGCTGAAGAAGACACCGATGTCGGTGAACGCCGAATCCGATCCAGGCAGCGCCATCGCCGCCAAGGTCGGTCCGAACCACAGCACCAGCCCGAAGCACAGGACGCGTGCCGAGCGCCCCATCGTCGCCTGGCTTGCGTGGATCGCGGCTTGGCCGGCCGGCGTTCCGTCGGAAAATGGCGGAGTGCCGGCGCCTCCTCCGAACAGTTCGGGGCGAAGGCCTGCGCCAACATAGCCGGTCAGGGCAGCGGCGCCGATGATCAGCGGAAACGGCATGCCGAAAAGGAAGATGCCGACAAAAGCCGACGCGGCGATCGCCAGCATGGCAGGGTTGCGCAGGGAGCGCCGCCCAATGCGTAGCACCGCCTCGACCACCACGGCGAGAACCGCCGCCTTCAGCCCCCAGAACAGGCCTTCGATCACAGGCACGCCGGCGAAAAGCACGTAGAGGATGCTGAGCGCCAGCATTACCAGCGCGCCCGGCAGCACGAACAGGATCCCGGCGACAAGACCGCCCCTGGCTCCATGCAGAAGCCAGCCGAGATAGATGGCAAGCTGTTGCGCCTCGGGGCCGGGCAACAGCATGCAGTAGTTCAAGGCGTGCAGGAAGCGCGGCTCATCGATCCACTTCTTTTCATCGACGACGATGCGGTGCATCAGCGCGATCTGTCCGGCCGGCCCACCGAAGCCGATCAAGCCGATTTTCAACCAGGTCCCAACCGCTTCACCGAAGGACGGCGTAGTCTGGGGCCCCGTGGCGGCGCGTGCTTCCTCGAAATGAGTGCGTCCCATCGACATCGGCGAGCGTCCTATCTCGGCTAAGCGGCAGAAAACCGGAGCGGACCGTACAGGGTCTCGTCGTTCTCCCATCTTACCGACAGCCCGAGGGAGTCTTTCCTGGCGACTCCCTGAATCCATTGCGGAGCTCTCGGTCGCGCCACACCGCGCGGCGGACATCGACTGCACGAGGCCACGCACGCTGGCCCAGCAATAGAAGCAAATATTCTGCGGAATTCTCATTATAACGACCCATCGCCCGCCCTCCTCGCAAAGAAGCAGCGTTTGGCAGAGCTTGGGCCGTATCGACCTTTCGGACGCGGGGGTCTGCCGTCCCCGCCGAGTTCAGAACTGTAGGACTGGCGATTGGCGGCTGTCAATCCGCGGGCCTCGGCTATAGTGCCGGCGGGGTATCGGCAACACATGGAGCGGATCGTGGACGAACGGCGGCGGAACCTGGCGTGGGGGCCTGCTCTGGCACTCCTGCTGGCGACGATCACGCCTGGCTGCGGCGGCGACAAGCAGACGCCGCTCTCGCCGACCGCAAATGTCGAGGCCGTGGAGGAGATCGCCGACACGCCCCTCGATCCCCACAACGAAGGCAAGATCGACGGCAGCGTCACCTATCTCCAGCGCATCGCCCTGCCGCGGGGGGCGATCGTGGTCGTCGAACTCTTCGAGCTCTCCGCAGACGGGGGCAACGGCACTCTGGTCGCCCGCCACAGCTTTCGGGCGGAAAGCCAGGTCCCGATCCGGTTCCAGCTTGGCTACGACAGGTCGCGTATCAGTGCCGCCCGTACCTACGGTGTGCAGGTGCGGATCCTGGTGGATGGCGCCCTGTGGTTCGTCAACAGGCAGCCCGAGCCCGTGCTCACGCGCGGCAATCCGTCGAGCGCCCAGATAACCGTCCAGCCGACGCCCTCGGGGGGCTGAGATAAGCGAAGCGTGTTGAGCCAGAGACCTGGCGCGCCACTTGAAAGCAGGATCAGCTCTTAAATACTTTCAGGAGCGCGAGGCAACTACGCGCAAACGGGAATCTGAGGGGAGATCGTCGATGAGCTATCCAGTGGCGGAAATCGAAGGCATCGGTGAGGCAATCGCCGCGAAGCTGGCTGCTGCCGGCGTCAAGACAACGGCGGACCTGCTGGACCAGTGCGGCTCGGCCGCGGGCCGGAAAGCGATGGCCGGAACAACCGGGATCGATGAAAGGAAACTGCTGGATTTCGTGAACATGGCCGATCTGATGCGCATCACAGGTGTGGCTGGCGAGTTCTCCGAACTCCTCGAGGCAGGCGGTGTGGATACCGTGAAGGAGCTG